>DASRBG010000208.1:0-60590 GCA_035653735.1 Gemmataceae bacterium | reverse complement strand
CAATTTGTGCCAGCGCGGCTCCTTGCCGCCGTTCTCGTTGAAAACAAAACCCCATGCTGGGCCGCCCTTCGGATCCTTCAGAGTAAACAACAGCGTGGTGAGGCGATAATCTCCCTCAGGCAGCGAAAGTTCCGCGTCCGTGCCGTTTAGTCTTCCCGTCACGCCATCGCGGCTTTGCACCGTCGCCTGGATTTCTTCCACTTGGTCAGACCGCAACGAGCGCGGCAAGGCCAGGCGTATCTTGCCGGTCCCTTCAATCGGAGCAAATGCCAGGCGTTCACCCCGATCATCGGCACGGACGGCGAAGCGGCGTTCTTTCAGCCGCAGGATCGGGGAGAACAAGAACTGCTCTTCCACCTCATCCCACTTGTCGTCGCCGTTCACATCGACCCATACACGATCTCGACTGTCGCCAAATAAGCCGTTGGCATCACCATCGATTCGGCGCACGGTGACATCTCGGTTGCCCATACGAGCGATGCCTTCGATATAGCCGCAGGTGGCCACGGCCAAGGTTCCGCTTACCGGGCCATAGCGAAAGCAAACGGTACGCGGATATTCATGCAGCGACTCGCCGTCGTGAACGACCGCCTTGAGCGGCGTTCGCCATGATAACCCCTCGCCGCCGACACGGTCCTTGCTGGTGATCTCGTTATCGCGGTTGGCATCGACGTAGAGGTCGAATTGGCCGGGACCAATTTCATCGAGAACAATCGCCACGCCGGCGGTTCGACCGCGTCCGTAGACCAGATGGGCATAGCGCTGCTGGACGCCGCGGTAGTAGATGTTTTCCTTGAGTCCGGCCGGGCGTTCCTTGCGCAGGGCCAAGGCCAGCGGCGGCGCACTGGCAAACGGCTCGCCGGGCGAAGGCACAACACTTCGCCAATTCTCTGCCCCCAGCGCATCACCGGCCAGCAAGGCCATCGCTAGCCAGGGCACGGATTTGGTCGTAATCATGGATCGATCTCCGCTTAGCGAACCTCGTTACTAGCCCGAAGAGCTAGCAAGGGCGAGCGGGGTTGCGTCAGTGCCCCGAGCGCCCTTACCTACAATTCCTCATCATCCACGAACCACTGAGCGAGATCACGGTGCATGATCTTCCAGGCGTCGTCTCCCTCAGCCAAGAGCATATTCACCACGTTCAGGCGCGCGTGTTCCTTGCTATCGCCTTCCGGCAATTTCTCGACCAGGGCCGCTGCCCTGCGCGGGTCCACAAGCGCCGCGGCACTCAAGTGAGTGGATCGACTCATCCTTCCAGGCGGTTTGTATCTACTGGCCCCGTCGATGAATACCAACGCGACCTCGCGATCATAACGGGCTAACACCAGCGCCAGCGCTCCCAGTGCGTGGGTTTGCTGGATCAGCTGCCATTGGTCGTCGGCACCATCGCGGCGCTGCGAATGATACAGCGAAAGCGCCCGCCAGAAAAACTCCGGCACGAGCGAGGGATCGATGCTCTCTGCCGCAGGCAACATCAGTCCGGCCAGCGAAGAGGCATCCCAGAAGTTATTGAACATGTCCTGCCCGGACGCTGCCTGTTTCTCCAACAAGTCAAACGCGTGATCGAGCAAGGAACGAGCTTCGCGCGGTTGGCTGCGAGCAAGCGCCTGGGCCATGACGCCGTAGCCACGAGCCTTGAAGTACGGATTGATGACCGTCTCGGCGATTTTTCGAGCGCGAGCGGGATCGACGAGGGCCATGCGGTGGCAAACGTGCACGGCGTACTGATCGCGCTGGTATTCGCTCTGATTGTCTTTGCGCTCCATCAACATCCGGTAAACTCGCTCGGCGGAGGCCGGGTCGATATTCGCGAGCTTGTGCGTCAGATTGCCGTGATGACGGATGTACTCGTGGGGATCCTTCAGATCCTTCATCAGCGCCAGGGCGGCATCGAGATCGATAAGCGCGAGATCCTCGGCAAAAGCGCCGCGTGCATAGCCGCTCCATCCCGCCGTGGGCAGCTCCCGCGCAATCTCCTGTCCCTCGCGCAACAGCTTTGTCGCCAACTCCTTGTCTCCGATCGCCCACAAACGCCGCGCCACGGAGGACAAATTGATGATGCGATGATCGCTTTCCTGGACTCCCCGTGCGTGCAGCAGAGCTTGATGGAGCAGGGTCCGCTTTTCCTCTGTCTTCGCTTCTGGCGCCGTGTCACACAAATCGAGATAGGCCATGCTGCGGAAGCTGGGATCCTTCATGGATTCGATGATTGCCTGCGCTTCTTCGCGGCCCTCGTAGCGGAGTCCCTGGACGGCGGCACGGCGGACGTAGGCATCGAACCAGGCATTTTGCATGGGTCGGCGCTCCAGTTCCGCGAGCAAGCGGCCGGCATCAAGTCGTCCCAGGGCTTGCAGCGGCCTCGATCGCGTGCTGTCATCCGCCTTGTTCGTCTGCTGGAGAAGCGGTTCCAGCAATTGAGCCGCCAGCTCCTTGCGCTCCGCGCGGGGCAAGGCGGGCGGAAGTGTGGTCATTGTCCGAGGCTGACTCTCCTCGCGGCGGAGCAGCGTTATTTTCACGGATTCGGGCCGTTCGCAGCGCTGCCCATGAAAGCGGTAGCCGGACTTGCCGACAAAAAGAAAACCGGCCGGAAAAAAAGCGGACTTCAATTGGAAGCGACCGCTCTCATCCGTGACTGTCTCGACCTTCTGTCGCTCATCCGATCGCACCACGCGCGCTCCGGCCACCGGCTTACCTTGGCGATCGAGGACCTGTCCCTCTAACGGCCGGAGCCGGCGCAAGGTCGCCTCGAATTTGATTTCCGGAGCGGCCGTCATTTCTTTCCACGGCGTCTTGTCGGTCAAGAAACCTTCGGCGCTCAATTCGAGTTGGTAAGAGCCATCCGGAGCGAGACACGGCGGCACCGCCAACCGGCCCGCGCGGTCGGTTACGTGGTCGGTATCCTTCGGTAAATCAACCGGCTTGTTCTCGTTTTGCCCATAGTTTGATGGCCCGCTGAGCCGATGCCGCACCAGAATCGTGGCGCCCGCGACCGGCTTGCCGTCTTGGTCCACAACGCGAACCTGAAGAGCGCGAGCGTGTCGCGGACTGATTGGTAACTTGACAGGTTTTTCCAGGTCAACGCCGTGAATATCCAAAGCGCGGGCGGTGAAGGCGTTCTCCTTCCGAGCGGTCAAGTGGATCGCCAGTTCCGTTTTTGCTCCGTTCAATTCAAACGTGAAGGCACCGCGCTCGTCGGTCCTGCGTTCCGGTACCGGGAAGACTCCCTGGGAAGTTACCGAACCCTGCCGTTGCGTCCACAAAGCGACTCCGCGGACGCTCGCTCCGGCAACCGGTTTTCCCATCTCATCCACAACCGTGCCGCGCACCACCGTCTTCGGCGATGACTTCTGTGGCTCAACTGGCTGCCCCGCGACCGCGAGGGAAGCGAGCAACGGAACGAGGAAGCAAGCAGGAGCCAGCATTCCCTGCAAACGAAGTTCGCGCATGGTCAGGAGCCTTCTGTTCGAGAAGCGACTTCTCCAGAAACGTGTTTCGCCATTGTAATCCCATCGCGCGCGGAGTCAAAGCATTGGTGAGTCCGTCCGAGAATGCACTCTCCCACGCCGAAAAGAACGAATCGTTTAACTTTTTCTAACGAAGGACGTGGCACGAAGGCTGGGGAGGGGAAGAACGCGGTCTTTCTCAATCGGAAGCCGCATGTTCCGTGAGCCAGGGCAAGAGCAACTCGCGGCCCAGGCGGAGCGTATAAGGTGGCGCGGCTGGCGGCGCCATGTGCGTCAGATCGTGAAACGCATCATCGGCTACCCACGTTCGCGTATCGAAGACGGGTACTTGAAATTCGCGCCTTAAGCGCTCCAAATAAGCGTTGATTTGCTCGTGAACCGCCGGCGTGTACCAGCTGCGCAGCTCGCTATGTTCGGGCATCAGGATGAGTGCTACCTTCGTGTGCTGGCGACGGCATTCCTCAAGAATTTCGCGGAAGGCGCGATCGGTCGTGTCGCTGATCTTGAAATGATCGAGACATGGTTTCGTCTGCTGCTTAACGCCTTCGATGCGGGCACGAAAATCCTCGGCAGTGCCGTGTGCCAGCCAGGGACGCCAGCCACTCGGCTCGCCGTCCTCCCAAAACGCAAAACGCTGCGCGCGCCAACGCTGATCGGGCGACAGCAAGAAAGAGGCGCTGCGGGCGAGGAGATTGGAGCGAAGAGCGACGATCGGCAGGCATGCCTCCGCGGCCAGCTTTTGCAGAGCATCGCTGCGGTTGACGAAGTACCGAGTAACGACGGAAAGATCTACCGGTCGCAGATCCTGCTGCATGATGTGTCCTTCGTCGAGCCAGTAGCCTTGCTGCGGCCAGAACGGCGGCCATACTTCGAGGAGCAGCCAATCGGGCCGATGGCCCGCGGCGAGCAGGCGACGCAACGTCAACAGCTCGCGCACAGGACCCGCGCCGAGCTGCGAGAAATTGAAAACACGCGGCTCGACCCCCGCATCGGCCGGCCACGGTGGCAGCGACGGCGGACAGATACCGCTGAGCGTGCGCGAGCTGCCGAGGATCAAGAAAAGCGGGCGACCCGGAGCCGCAGACGCCTGCTCGCGCAGACGGCGAAGCCTATAGCCGTATTCCGGATCGCGTATCTCCGGATGACTGCGGCTGACGATGTAAGCGAGAATACCCTGACCCGCGAGGAACGCCAACACGCCCCAAAGCAAGGCAGCCTTCGCGCGGGCAGTCGCACGCGCTTGACAATCCGGCACAGGTACACGTTCGAGGGCCATTCGCACGCCATCCAAATGGGAACCATGAAATACACGTAAAAAGGACAAAAAGGGCAAAAAAGACAAAAAAAAAGACTTTAGGCCGCTCTTTTATGTTCTTATTGTTTCTTCTTTTCGTGTATTTCGTGTGTTTCGTGGTTCAAAATTGGAAATAAATGAACGCCTTGCCGCCGTGGGGCGCCAGCACGAGCGCGACCATGAGCGCAGCAGCGTAACCGGCGCCCAGAAGCGATGGCGGCATGCGCCAGTTCCAACGCTGCCATAGACCAAAATGCCGCACGAGATGGGCGGCCACGACCACGCCGACCGTAAGCCAGAAGCCTATGAGGGGAAGCGGCGGACCTTGCAGGTCCGGTACAGGCTGGAACAATCGCTGCAACATAAATGCAGTATTGGTGAAGTCCGTCGCGCGGAAAATCACCAGGCTAAGACAGAAAGTCGAGAACGTTAGCGCCATTCGTAGGAGTGTCCCCGGCGCCGAGCGCAGCGCGGCGTCGAGCCGCGGACGCGCCCGGCAATAACGCCGAAAGACACGATGGATCATCATGTACGCCCCCTGCACGACGCCGAAGCCGACGAAAGGCCAGGCCGCTCCATGCCACAGACCGCAGACCGTCATGGTCAGAAAAAGATTGCGATGGACCTTCCATTCACCGCCGCGGCTGCCCCCCAAGGGAATGAAGATGTAATCGCGAAGCCAGCTCGATAGCGACATGTGCCAGCGCCGCCAGAGATCGGCGACGTTGACTGCTACATACGGCATGTTGAAATTCTGGGCCAGCTTGTAACCGAGCAGGTGAGCCGTGCCGATGGCGATGTCGCTGTAGCCGGAAAAATCGCAGTACACTTGCAACGAGTAAGCCAACAAGGCAATCCACGCCGCTCCGGTTTGGTGCCCCAACGGATCGCCAAACACCGGATCGACGTACCAGGCCATGCGGTCGGCGATCACCAGCTTCTTGAACAGCCCCATAAGGACAAATTGCAATCCCAAATGAAGGCGATACCAGTTCCAGCGCTTCGGCTGTCGAACCTGCGGCAAGAAGTCGCGGGCACGAACGATCGGCCCCGCCACCAAATGCGGGAAGAACAGGATAAACAGCAGGAAATGGCCGAGATTGCGCTCCGCCGGCACACGCCGGCGATAGACATCCACCATGTAGTTGATCGCTTCGAACGTGTAAAACGAAATACCGATGGGCAAGATGACGCGCAGTGGACGGAACCAGGTTGGTGAACCGGCGGCGATCAGAAGCTCATCGAGCGAGAGCAGGAAGAAGTTGGTGTACTTGAAATAACACAAGAGTCCCAGATTGACGAACAGACTGATGAACAACAGCAGCTTGCGTCCGCGCGGCGACTGGCTGCGTTCCATACCGTGGGCAAGCAAATAATCGAGCAAGGTGGTGGCCGTGATGAGCAGGGCCAATCGTTTGTTCCAACAGGCGTAGAAATAGAAACTTGCTCCCAGGAGCAGCCAAATGCGAGCCGAGCGCCACGGCAGCGCCCAGTAGAGTACGAAGACGGCCGTGAAAAATAAGAGAAACTCCAGCGAGCAGAAAAGCACGGCAACTCCCACAAAATAGGGGATCATTCCTCGTGTCCACGCGCAACGTGGGAACAAGGAGATCCGCGGCGCTTTTATCGGGTTTATCGGATTTGCCGTCGGAAGAAATGAAGGAAAAATTCGGCTTCACGACCCCTGCTTCGAGCTTCGATCGACGGAATGATCTTGCATCGAAAGCATCCGAGCCGCGCATGCAGCGGAGCGAAGAGCCGCGACCGTAAGGGAGCGGGAGGCAACACTGCTCCCTTACGGTCGCGGCTCTACACCCCATGCATTGCGTGCGGCGGCTCGGAACATCGTCACAGCAGTGATTTCACCGCCTTGGCAATGTGCCCCGCATCGATGCCGGCGGCGGCCAACAATTCGGCCGGCGTGCCGGAACCCGGCATTTCGCGAACGCCAAGTTTCACCACGCGCGGCAGCGCTCCTGCCGCCGCGTAAGCTTCCAAGACTGCATCGCCCAGGCCGCCCTCGATCCAGTGGTCCTCGACCACCACGATCTTGCCGCTTGTGTCCTTCGCTGCTTGAACTAATGCGGCGCGGTCGATGGGCTTGACCGAATACGCATCGATGATGCGGACGGCGATGCCTTCCTTCTGGAGCGTTTCGTACGCCTTGAGCGTCTCATGCAGCGTGATGCCGGCCGCGACCACCGCGACTTTATCCTGGCCCGATTGCTTTACAACTTTGCTGCCGCCGACGGGAAATTTTTCGCCCGATGGGTAGATGATCGGCGTTTTCTCGCGCGTGGTCCGCAGCCAGGAGATGCCTTTCAGATCCACCATCTGAGCGACAAGCTGGGCGGTCTGGTTGGCGTCGCAGGGATAAAGCACGGTGCTGTCACACACGGCCCGCATCATGGCCAAGTCTTCGAGAGCCATTTGCGAAGGGCCGTCCTCGCCGATGCTGACGCCAGCATGCGAACCGCTGAGATGAATCGTCGCATTGGAGATGGCTGCCATGCGGATTTGATCGTAGGCGCGAGTGAAGAAGCAGGCAAACGTCGAGGCGAATGCGCGTTTGCCCAACACGGCGAGGCCGACCGCTGCTCCCAGCAACTGCTGTTCGGCGATGAACATCTCGAAAAAGCGATCCGGATATGCTTTTTTGAACTCATCGGCATGAGTGGAATTGGATACTTCGCCATCCAGGGCCACGACATCGCCGCGCGAGGCGCCGAGAGCAACAAGAGCGTCGCCGTAGGCCTTGCGCGTCGCTTCCTTTTTGCCGACTTCGTAGGTGGGTAATTTCAATGGCTGCGTCGGCGGCAAAGGTGCCGGCTGTTTCTCTTCCGGTTTCGGCGTTGTAACCGTGAGATGGCGCACGCCGCCCAGTTCCGCGAGGGCGGCTTTTTCCATATCCGGCGGCAGTGCCTTGCCGTGCCAGCCGTCCTTGTTGGCCACTTGCGAAAAACCGTGGCCTTTCTCCGTCTTGGCGATGATGCAGGTCGGCTGCTCTTTCTGATTCAAAGCCTCCGCATAGGCGTGATCGATGGCGTCGAAATTGTGGCCGTCAATCTCGATCGCATGCCAGCCGAAAGCGCGAGCGCGAGCGGCGTAGGCGGCGCTGTTCCAGCCGAGGTCCGTCTCGCCGCGCTGGCCCAGGCGGTTCATGTCGAGAATACCGATCAGATTATTCAGCTTGTAGTACGACGCCTTATCGAACGCTTCCCAGATGGAACCCTCGGCCATCTCGCTGTCGCCGAGCACCACCCAGACGCGATAGGGCAACTTGTCGAGATATTTACCATTAAGGGCCATGCCGACCCCGATGGGCAAACCTTGACCGAGCGAGCCGGTGGCGACATCGACGTAGGGCAGCACACGCGGATTGGGATGGCCCTGCAAGCGGCTGCCGAATTTGCGCAGCGACAAAAGCTCCTTTTCATCGATGGCACCGGCGGCTTTGAACATGGCGTACAAAACCGGGCAAGCATGGCCCTTACTGAAAATGAGCCGGTCGTTCTGCGGCTTGTGCGGATTGGCCCAGTCGTAGCGAAGATACTTGGTCATCAGCACGGCCATCAAATCGGCGGCGGACATCGATGACGTAGGATGTCCGGAGCCGGCCGCCGTCGTGCAGCGGATACTGTCCACCCGCAACTGTGCGGCCAATTCACGCAGATCGGTCATGGGGTACTCCTTCGTAGGTTTAGGTGGTTGGGTGGTTAGGTAGTTAGGTGCTTGGGTAGTTGCAATTGCCTGCCTTATCATCCAACCACCTAACCACCCAACCACCTAACTACCTATTCGGGTGCGAACCAGTGGCGGCCATCGCGGGCCAGCAGCTCATCGGCTTCTTCCGGTCCCCAGCTGCCGGCGGCGTAGTTGGGGAAATCGAGGGGCGGATGGGCGCTCCAATCGTCGAGGATGGGCTGCACCACCGCCCAGGCCGCCTCGACTTGATCGCCGCGCATGAACAGCGTGGCGTCGCCCCGGATTACATCCAAGAGCAGTGTTTCGTAGGCTTCCGGCGTCGGCGTTTGGAACGATTCCTTATAGGAGAAACGCATCTGTACGGGACGCAGATGGAGCGTTGGACCAGGTTGCTTGGCCTGGAAGCGCAGTTGAATGGCTTCTTCCGGTTGAATGCGGATGGCCATGCGATTGGGTGCCCAATTGGCGTAGGCGTTGGCCGGGAACGAGCGGTGCGGCACCGGTTGGAGCTGCACGAACACTTCGGACACGCGCGCCGGCAGGCGTTTGCCGGTACGCAGATAAAACGGCACGTCCTGCCAACGCCAGTTATCGACATACAGCTTAACGGCCGCGTAGGTCTCCGTTGCGGAATCGCTTGGCACGTCCGGTTCCTGTCGGTAAGCCGGCGCAGGCTCGCCCTGGATCGCGCCTTTGCCGTATTGGCCGCGAACGACGAACTGCGAGACTTGATCGCGCGGAATGGGACGAATCGCCTTGAGGACATCGGTTTTCTTGCTGCGCACCTCGTTGGCCTCGAAGGAAACCGGCGGCTCCATGGCGATGCAGCATAGCACTTGCAACAGATGATTTTGAATCATGTCGCGCAGTGCGCCGGCGCGATCGTAGTAGCCGCCGCGATGCTCAACGCCGACTTGCTCCGCCACGGTAATCTGCACGTGTTGGATATAGCGGCGGTTCCAAATTGGCTCCAGAATGCTATTGGCGAAGCGCAGGGCGAGGATGTTTTGCACGGTTTCCTTGCCGAGGTAATGATCGATGCGATAGATCTGATCTTCGTTCATCAGGCCGGTGAGCTGGCGATTGAGCGTGCGGCTCGAGTCGAGATCATGGCCAAAGGGTTTCTCCACTACGAGCCGAGAATGCTTCTCGTCGGCGAAGAGCTTGGCCTGATGAAGCTGGCGGGCGATGACTTCGATCATGCTCGGCGCCGTGGCCAAATAGAATATGTGATGCGCGTTGGTCTGCCATTCTTTGTTGCACGTGCCGAGGTGCTCGCTCAGCTTGGCGTAGGTGCCGGCGTCGGTGAAGTCGGCGCTCAAATACGTGACGTTCGGGGCGAAGCGGCCCCATTCGTCGTCTTTTGTCTTGCCGCGGCGGGAAAAGCTGTCCACGCCCTCGCGGAGGTGCTGGCGATAGTCGGCGTCGTTCTGATTGAGCCGATCGATGCCGATTAGGGCAAACTGCTGCGGCAGCCAGCGGTCGAGAAAAAGATTATAAAGCGCCGGCACCAGTTTACGATGCGTAAGGTCGCCGCCGCCGCCGAAGATGACCACGACCGTCGGTTCAACATGCGTATGCGAATCCATGAAGCACTCCTGCTTGCGCGGACGCCGCGGAGCGGAGTGGAACGCGGTGGCCGCTATCCGTCATAATATGACAACGCCTAGCCCAGGGATGCCCTTGCTGGCGCTGCGGGCTGGCAACGAAAGGGGACGAGTCATGAACTTCGGGCGAACACTTTCCTGGATCGTGCTATCCATCGCCTTTTGCTCCGCCGTGCATGCGGATGAGAAGGACCGCAATGGCCCGAAGATCTCGGACAAGGTTTTTCGACAAACCAGCTCGTTGTTCTTGAACGATCCGTCGAACCGGTCAGCCCGTGATTGGGCGCGGCTGATTATGTTGTACACGCTGGATCGTCCGAACGCCGACGTCGTACTGGGACGAGAGGAATTGAGTTGGGCTGGAATCGACAAAGAAGATGCGCGCAGTCTACTATTGCTCGCCGCATACGCCGCCGGCAATATTCAGTCGCAGCTTAACTCCGGCGTGAAACGCAACGATCGCTACTCCGGTGTATTGACGCTCTTCCGCGTCTATCGGGCTTTGCGCGAGCAAGACGAAAAATTCGAAGTGAGCGCCGTGGACAATCTCCTCGCGTTGCATCAGGAAGGCAAGCTCGTGCCGCACCTACAAAAATTGGCCGAGCGGAAACCGACGAAATTGACCCCGGTGGGAGAGCAAGCAATCCGCGATCTGATGAGGACGCGGTGATTATTGATGCTTGCAGCCCAAGGTCAAGCCACGATCGGTGGATGTCTCCGAAGTGGAAGGGAGGCTTCAGTCCTTCGTGGGGATCGGCACTTCCAGTATCTTGTCTCCGCGTTGCACGGTGAAAAAGAGAGGCCTACCCTCAGCGAGCTTTCGGCGCAAGACTTTGCGAAACGCCGCTTTAGTTGGCGTCTTCGCTTCTTCCACGGCGGTGATGACATCGCCATTGAACAATCCAGTGGCGAAGGGTGTCCCTTTTCGGACTTCTTTGATCCAGACGCCCGCGCCGAGATCTGAGTGATCACGGAGATCCACGATCTGAATACCGTCCGGTAAAGCAAGGAGCGGAGCCGCTCCTTTCAGGGCTCCTTTGTTCCGCCAATACTGCCAAACGGTGAGACCAGTTTCCTCTGGATCGAAGAACTTCAAAGGAGAGCTAGGAGTGTTCACCTTGAGCATGGCATTTCCCTTAACCGTTATGCCTTTCGGGCATACGATAGGAACTTCACTGATAACTGATGATTTTTCGATAGTATCACCCAAGACGTCTACATACCATGGCGCGGGCACAATGCGATCATCCAGCGCTTCGAGGGAGGCCCGTATCGGTCTAGCCCTGCGGTGAGCACCGGTTGACTGGCGATTTGAACCGCAGAGTCGTGACAGAGAATCGAACATGGTGCGATCTCCTTCCCTTGAGAGAGCGGCTGCGGTCGGGGTAAGAGTACTTCCTACGTGGCAGCACCCACCGCAGCGACAAACGAAACACTCGACGCGATGCCCGCTTCTCGATCCGAATTGAACAGCCGGCGCGATTGGTTCATGCACCGCTGTCGAGCGGTATTCTTCACAGGATCAGTTGTCAAGCTTTTTCTTATGAGAAAGTTTTCATTAAATTGTCGACAATTCAGATCCGTAGCTTAATTGAGTGCGCTCGACGGCACGGGACGTCCCTTGAGCGTCGGCAACCAGACAAAGCGCGATTCGGCATCAAGAGATAGTTCCACTGCGCCCGGCAGCGAGTCCGCGAGGGTCGAGGCGAGTTTGTCGGCGCCGGGGTCGAAGGGAGACGGCTTGGGCCGAGGAGCTTTCCGGCCGCCGCGGCGCGGCGTGGACGTGGGACCCTCAGCGGACGGACGTTCTCCCCAGAGCAAGAGTCGTCCGTTTACCAGGCCGGCATGCAGAATAAGCATCAACTTCCCAGTTTCCTGTGTATCTACGGGCATTGATACGGGAAGGACCAAGCCATCAAAATGCCGCCCAAGTCTCATGATACATGAATGCAGCCGCCAAGCGCGAGGGCGAGGATAAAGTTTGTGGTCTTGCGGGACGGCCCGGCCCGCTCATGAACATGATTGGCGGAATGGTTTTTCTGGTTGACAAGCCTGAATGAATTCTTAGAATAATAACGAAACTGACTGGTCAGTCCGTTTGGGCTTTCTTCGCCCTGGATGGTCGGAATGTCCCAAACGCTTCGAGTTACGGTCTTTTTTTCGTCTTCTGTTTGCCGGCTGTCCAGCCTCCGCCCCCTACCGTCAAAATCGCTCCTAGGGAAGCAACTCGGGAGAACGACGATGAGCGTTTCTTTCTCTCCACGGGAATCGCGTCAAGTGAAATACCGCATCGGTTTTGGATTCGTCGCCGCGATTTTGGCCGCGGCTGCCGCTCTGGGATGTAAAGGCGCGCCGGAGGCGAAGAAGAGCAAGTCGGTCGAGGTCGTCGTCGCCCAGCCGGTACTCAGCGAGGTGACGGATTATCAAGACTTCACCGGCCGCTTGGACGCCTTGAAAACCGTGGACATTCGGCCGCGCGTCTCCGGCTACATCACTGATGCGCCGTTCGTAGAAGGCAACATCGTCAAGGAAGGCGACTTGCTCTTTCAGATTGATCCCCGGCCGTACCAGGACGAGGTGAACCAGGCCAAGGCCAATCTCAAACTGGCTGAGGCGGACGAGGTGCTCCAGAAAAGGCGTGCCGAGCGAGGCTTGCGCTTGATGCGGACCGCGTCCGGCGCCGTTACCCCGGAGGACATCGATCAGCTGATTGCCGCCCGCGATAAAGCTATCGCGAACGTCGGTGCCATGAAGGCGACCCTCGAGCGGGCAGAGCTTAACCTGGAATTCACGAAGGTCACGGCTCCGCCGCTCCACGATGACGAAGGACATCCTCTGGTCGGACGCATCAGCCGCCGCATGGTGGACCCCGGCAACCTCGTCAATGCCGATCAAACCATCCTGACCACCCTCGTCTCCATCGATCCGATGTACGCCTACTTCGACGTGGACGAGCGGACGTATCTTGAGTTTGCAGCTATCACCGAGCCAGGAGCCAATTCCTGGTTTTCCGCCCTGCAATTCCCCGTCTTGATGCGCTTGGCCAATGAGGACGAGTTCACGCGAAAGGGAAAGATCAACTTCCTCGATAACCGGCTCAACGCCAATACGGGCACCGTTCGCATGCGCGGTGTCTTCGCGAACCCGACCGGCGTTCTCAAGTCGGGCCTGTTTGTGCGCGTTCGCCTCCCGAAAGGCGTCCCCCACAAGATGCTGCTCATCCCTGATGAAGCTGTGTTGAGCGATCAGGGTCGAAAATACATCTACGTACTCAGAAAGGGCAAAGACAGCTCCGAAACCGGCAACGTCGCCAAGTACCTCTCCGTCACTCTCGGCCAGTCGATTGGTGGACTGCGCGCGATTGTCCGAAAAGCGGGAGAAAAAGAAGAAGACGATCCGAACAATCCGGAGCAGTTGAAATCCTACGATCGTGTCATCATCAGTGGCATGCAGCGAGTACGGCCAAACGCGGCGGTGGAGATAAAAGAGGAACAAAAGCGGGAGGCGCCGAAATCGTCATTGACCAAGGTTTTGCAGGATGACCGCGCGGAGACGGCCTCGCAGCCTCACGGCGAGCGCGGCAAGGAGGGAGCGGCCGCTCCCAATCTCAAGAACATGCAACGACTTTCCTCCCCCCGCCCCCATGAATCGCGCCATGAGGGCAAAGGGCGGCGTTAGGATGGAACGGGACGCGGAGCGTCCGAGGGTGCGTTCCCAAGAGAGTACCCTCTTTGTCGTTCCCACGCTCCGCGTGGGAACGCCGGTTTGGGACGCTCCGCGTCCCCTACGGCGAGAAGATCGATGATGGGCCATAAGGAACAGTAATGTTCTCACACTTCTTCATCGAACGGCCGATTTTTGCCTCGGTATTATCGATCGTCATCACCCTGGCCGGAACGGTGGCGATCTTCAATCTACCGCTGGCGCAATATCCGCCGATCACGCCGCCCAGCATCTGGGTTTCCTGCACCTATCCCGGCGCCAACGCCCAGGTCGTGGCGGACTCCATCGCCGCTCCCATTGAACAACAGGTCAACGGCGTTGAGGACATGCTGTACATGGTGTCGCAGTCCAACAACGACGGCTCGTATCAGTTGACTGTCACTTTCAAGCCTGGCGTCAATCTCAACTTCGCCCAGGTCCTCGTGCAAAATCGCATCAATCTGGCGCTGCCGCTCTTGCCGGATGTGGTCAAACAAACCGGCGTCACCACGCGCAAACGTAATCCGGACATCCTGCAAGTCATCGCCATTTATTCGCCCCACGGCCGTTACGATCAGCTCTATCTGAGTAATTATGCCGCTATTCGGATCGCCGATGAGCTTAAACGCGTCCCGGGCGTCGGCGACGTGCTGATATTCGGACAGCAAGACTACAGTATGCGGTTGTGGATCGATCCGGAGAAACTGGCATCGTTGGGGATGACCGCCGGCGATGTCGCCCTGGCCATCCGCGAGCAAAACCGGCAGGTTGCCGCCGGACACATCGGACAGGAGCAGACTACCGAGGGCAAGCCGTTTCAGTTCACGATCACGACGCTCGGCCGGATGTCCGAACCCGAAGAGTTCGAGGAGATGGTACTGCGTACCGAGCGCGATGGCCGCAAGGTCCGTCTCAAGGATGTCGGCCGCGCTGAGCTTGGCCCGAAGAATATGGACTCGACCAGCAAGCTCAACGGCCGGCCCAACGGCAGCCTCGCCATCTTCGCCCTGCCCGACGCCAACGCCATCGCCACCGCCGATCGCGTTATCGCCAAGATGGACGAACTCAAGAAGAGTTTCCCCGAAGACATTGATTACGCCGTCTCGTTGGATATGACGCCGTTCATCAAGGAGTCGATCAAGGAAGTCATCCTCACGTTGATGGAGGCCATCGTCCTCGTTGCCGCCATCGTCATGTTGTTTTTGCAGAACTGGCGCTCGGCGTTGATCCCGCTAGTGGCCGTGCCCGTCGCCGTCGTCGGCACGTTCGCGGCCATGGCTGTTATCGGCTTCTCGCTCAATAACCTGACGCTGTTTGGTCTCGTGTTGGCGATCGGCATTGTCGTGGACGACGCCATCGTCGTTGTCGAGGCCATCGAGCATCACATCGAGCACGGAATGAGTCCGCGACGGGCGGCGCACAAAGCGATGGATGAAGTGTCCGCGCCGGTCGTCGCCGTGGCCCTGGTGTTGTGCGCCGTGTTCGTACCGTGCGCCTTCATCAGCGGCATCACCGGCCAGTTCTTCCGTCAATTTGCTCTAACCATCGCGGTCTCGACCGTAATCTCGGCGTTCAACTCGCTGACGCTCAGCCCAGCACTGGCCGCCATCCTGCTGCAGCCGCGCGGCGCCAAAAAAGACATTATCGGTCGTCTTCTCGATCTATTTTTGGGCTGGTTTTTCCGGCTTTTCAACTGGGGCTTCCGCCGCGCGACCGGCGGCTACACGAGGCTGGTTGGCGCGTCCTTGACCGGGCGCGCCCCGCTGCTCGTGCTTCTGCTGGCCGCGGGCGGTGGCGCGCTCGGCTGGATGATGCCTACCGTGGATTGGGTCCTCAGCCCTGATTTTCCGCAACCCGGCGGCGGCGGATTGCAACGCTTTTTACCCTTCGTCGCTCCGGAGGCTGGAGGATGGGGGGGACACGTGCGGCAATATCTTCTGGACCGCTCGTGGATCCCGTGCGAGACACGGATGTTGGCGGGCGTGGCCGTGTGCGGGTTCTTGGGATTTCTGCTCCATTGCCTGCTGCGTCTCGTGGCCGGCCGATTCTATCGATGGGTCGAGGCGATTGCCCTCAGCGGTGCCGCTGTGGTGCTGCTGGCTTATAGCGGTTTGCTGATTAACACCCTGTGGGGTTTCGAGCAATTGCCTCCCGGCTATATTCCCAACCAGGACCAAGGACGCTTTTATATCGCCGTGCAGCTGCCTGATGCCGCTTCGCTGGAACGCACGCAAAGCGTCATGGATCACATCCAGCGCCTGGTGCAGGCGCTGCCGGGCATTGAACACGTCACCGAGATCGCGGGGATGTCGTTCACCCTCAACGCCAACGGCTCGTACTTCGGCAATTTCTTCGTGGCATTCAAGGATTTTGAACGGCGAGCCGAGTTGGCGAAGGAGACGTGGCTCAAACTCACGGGGAAGGCACGGGCTTCCCTGAAAGAAGCCGGAGTGCCGCCAGAGGTGATGTCGAAGATCGACAACCTGAAACTGCGGGAATATCGAGAGGAAGAGCTGCGAGAAGAACTCGACAAACTCCTGGATGCGGAAGAACAGGAGCAGTACGCGGATCTTATCGTGGAACACGCCGAAAGGCAGCATCTGAACATGTCCGCGACGAGCATCGTGGGCCGAGTGCAGGCGCTGCTGGACAAGGAAGTGCCCGGAGGACAGGCGACCCTCTTCACTCCGCCGCCTGTTTCCGGACTCGGCTCAGCCGACGGTTTCAAGATCATCATCGAGGACCGCGGCGACCTCGGCATCGTCGAATTGGAAAAGCAAGTCACGCGCCTTATCGAGCGCTCGCGCAGCAGCGATAAAGTCGAAAGACTCTATTGCATTTTCCGGGCCAACGTGCCGCAGCTGTTCATGGACATTGAGCGCGATAAATGCCAGGCGATGGGCGTGAATCCCATCGACGTATTTGCGACGTTGCAAATCTATCTTGGCTCACTGTACGTGAACGATTTCAACAAATTCAGCCGTACCTGGCAGGTGAACGTTCAGGCGACCGGCGAGTATCGCGACGACCCGCGCAAAATCCGCTTGCTCCAGGTGCGCAACGCCAACGGCGAGATGGTGCCGCTCGGATCACTTTGCAACATCCGTGAGATCGGCGGGCCGATCAACATCGGCCGCTACAACATGTATCCCGCCGCCGCCATCCTCGGCAAAACGAAACCCGGCGTCTCCACCGGCGAGGGCATCGAGGAGATGGAGCGGTTGTGCCAAGAGGTTCTATCCCCCGGCATGGCCTTCGAGTGGACCGAGATCAACTACATGCAGATTGACGCCTCGAAGAACATCTGGAACAACCTGATTTTCCCCCTGGCGGTGGCGTTCGTGTTCCTGGTATTGGCAGCGCAGTATGAGAGCTGGGCATTGCCGCTGGCCGTCATTCTCGTCGTGCCCATGTGCATCCTCGGTTCGTTGACCGGCGTGGCCATTTCCGGCGACGACATCAACATTTTCACGCAAATCGGCTTCGTGGTGCTGGTCGGCTTGGCAAGCAAAAATGCGATCCTTATTGTCGAGTTTGCCAAGCACAAGCACGAAGAGGGCGGCCTCTCGCGCTACGATGCAACCCTGGAGGCATGCCGACTGCGTTTGCGGCCGATTCTGATGACGTCGTTCGCCTTCATCCTCGGCGTCGTGCCGCTCTTGGTGGGTCATGGGGCCGGTGCCGAGATGCGCAAGACTCTGGGGGTTGCTGTATTTAGCGGCATGCTGGGTGTGACGTTGTTCGGGATCTTTCTGACCCCGGTGTTCTTCTACGTCATCGAAGGGTTCGCCGAGACGCCGCTTTTCGCCGCGGCGCGCATGCGGATTGTCGGCAAGATTTTGGTGTATCTGACCATCGTTTTGACACTGGGTATCCCCTGGTTGCTGATGTTGATGGTGGGAATGGTTCGGCGAGGCAGGCCAACCCTGCCGCGGAAGCAAATCGTTGTGGAAAAGGAAGCGACGGCCAACGGCAATGGTGCCGCTCACCCCCTCGTTCCCACGCTCCGCGTGGGAACGCAAGATGGGACGCTCCGCGTCCCGTCCGGCGAGGTAGAAGCGGTGGAAACCAACGGCAATGGCGAGCATCGGGCCGCGGAGCGGCCGGACGTGCGTTCCCACGCGGAGCGTGGGAACGAGGGGAATGGGCGTGCCCACGCAGAACGTGGGAGCGAGGGGAACCACCAGCCCTCGGTGTCGGAAAGCGAGAATTGAGGCAACAACGTGTTTTCACGCTTTTTCATCAATCGACCGATCTTCGCCTCGGTGCTGTCCATCGTCATCGTCTTGGCCGGCACCATCGCCCTCTTTACGCTGCCGGTCGCGCAGTATCCGGAGATCGCGCCGCCGACCGTCGAGGTGTCCGCGTACTATCCCGGCGCCAACGCCCAGGTCGTCGCGGATACCGTCGCCGCTCCCATCGAGCAACAAGTCAACGGCGTTGAGAACATGATGTATATGTCGTCGCAATGCACCAACGACGGCAAGTACACTCTCACTGTCACGTTCGAGCCGGGTACAGACCTCAACATTTCTCAGGTGTTGGTGCAGAACCGCGAATCGCTGGCCGAGCCGATCCTGCCCGATCTGGTCAAGCGTCGCGGCATCTCAGTGAAGAAGAAATCATCCAACGTCCTGATGATCGTCAACCTGTTTTCCAAGGATGGCAGCCGCAAGAGCCTGGAATTAAGCAATTATGCTACTATTCAAATCCGCGATGAGCTGTCCCGCTTGCCGGGCGTAGGCGACATTACCTATCTGGGACAGCGCGATTACAGCATGCGTATCTGGCTCGATCCGCAGAAGTTGGCGACCTACAACCTTAACGCCGCGGACATCATCATGGCCGTGCAGGCGCAGAACATTCAGGTCGCTGCCGGACAGATTGGTCAACCGCCAACACCCACCGGGCAGGTGACGCAGTTAATCATCACCACCCTCGGCCGACTGGAGAACACCGAGCAGTTCGAGCGCATCGTCGTCAAGAATAGTGCCCAGGCCTTGGTCTATCTCAAAGATGTGGCCAACATCGAATTGGGCGCGCAGTCCTACGATCAGACTTGTACGCTGGATGGTCAGCCGTCGGTTGCCCTGTCGGTCTATCAACTGCCAGGCTCCAACGCGCTGGATGTCGCGCAGCGGGTCAAGGACCGGATGAAGCAGCTGAGGCGCCAGTTCCCGCCGGGTATCGAGTACGAGATCGTTTACGACACGACGCCTTTTATCAAGGAATCGATCTTCGAAGTCGGTGAAACTCTCTTCGACGCCGTGGTGCTGGTGGCCGTAGTGGTGTTGCTGTTCTTGCAGAACTGGCGGTCGGCGTTGATTCCGCTTGTGGCCGTGCCGGTAGCCGTCATCGGCACGTTCGCGGTGATGGCAGTCCTGGGATTCAGCCTCAACAACCTGACGTTGTTTGGTCTCGTGTTGGCCATCGGCATCGTCGTCGATGATGCCATCGTCGTCGTCGAGGCTGTCGAGCATCATATCGAGCATGGTATGAGTCCGCGCGACGCGACGATCAAAGCAATGGAGCAAGTGTCCGGTCCGGTAATCGCCATCGGCCTGGTGCTCAGCGCCGTGTTCATTCCGTCCACGTTTATCACCGGCATTATTGGCCAATTTTTCCGCCAGTTTGCCTTGACCATTGCCGTTTCCACCCTTATTTCGGCGTTCAACTCGTTGACACTCAGCCCGGCGCTGTCGGCGTTATTGCTCAAACGCCGCGTCAAAGGCCATTTCGAGGCGTTGCCGTGGTTCGCCTTCATTCCCATAGGGGCATGGTTGGGCCATAAGCTCATCAGCCATCATTTGGTCGCACACGCCATCGATTCTCTGCACTTGGAAGCATCGGAACGGATTCTCGACTTGCTGCGCACCTGGGGTTCGGCCTTGGCGGGCGGCGCGGCGGGCTTGCTGATTGGGCTGGTCCTTGGCCGGCCGTTGAACTACCTCCTTGGCTGGTTGTTCTATCAGTTCAACCGGGCCTTCGACTTCTCCACTACGGTCTACACACGGACCGTAGCGGGTTTGTTGCGTGTCAGCCTGTTGGTGCTTTTGGTCTACGGCGGGCTGCTCGTGCTAACGTGGTGGGGTTTCACGACGACACCGACCGGCTTCATACCGCAGCAGGATAAGGGCTATCTCCTCGTCAACGTACAGCTGCCCGATGCCGCCTCGGTGACGCGCACGCGCAAAGTCGTTCAGGACATCGAGCAAATCGCCCTGCAAACTCCAGGCGTCAAACACACCGTCGCCATTTCGGGTCAATCGATTTTGCTGGGAGCCAACGCCTCGAATTTCGGCGCGCTCTACCTGATGCTCGACGATTTCGAGAACCGCACACGGGCGGAGATATCCGGAGAATCCATTGCCGCTACGCTCCAAGAACGCCTGGGGCGAGAGATTCCCGAAGCGATCGTCAACATTTTCGCTGCTCCCCCCGTCGAAGGATTGGGAACGGCGGGCGGCTTCAAGATCATCGTTCAGGACATTTCGGGTGACACGGACAAAGTCGTTTTCTCACGCCTGGAAAAAGAGACCAATGCAGTCGTCGACGCGGCCGCGGACGATCCTCACTTGCAAGGCGCCTTCACCAGTTTCCGGGCCAAGACGCCCTGGCTCGAGCTAATCATCGACCGCACTCAAGCCAAGGACCGCGGTGTATCGATCGACGACATTCGCACGACGCTGGAATCGACGATCGGGCCGTATTACATCAATGATTTCAACCGTTTTGGCCGTACCTGGCAGGTAAACGTTCAGGCATTGCACGCGTTTCGACAGACTATCGAGGACATCTATCAGCTGAAAGTGCGCAACAACATGGGCGACATGGTGCCGCTTGCGGACTTCGCCTCAGTGCGCTTCGTCGATGGGCCGGTGATGGTGATGCGTTACAATATGTACCCCTCCGCCGCCGTCCACGCCGATGCCGGCCCGGATACCAGTTCCGGCCAAGCCATCGACCATCTCTTCCAGGCCACGAAGCAATTGCCGCAGTCGATGCGCACCGAATGGACGGAACTTGCTTTTCTGCAATTGCGAACCGGCGATACCGCCATGTGGGTGTTCCTGCTGGCCGTGGTACTGGTATTCTTGGTGCTTGCGGCGCAGTACGAAAGCTGGTCCCTACCTTTGGCCGTCATCCTTGTTGTGCCCATGTGCTTGCTATGCGCTATCGCCGGCGTGGTGTTGGCTCGGATGGACATAAACATCTTCACGCAGATCGGCTTCCTCGTGTTGGTCGGTTTGGCATGCAAAAACGCGATCTTGATTGTCGAATTTGCCAAGGCGCAGCGCGAGGCAGGCATGGAGCGCAAGGAAGCGACGCTGGCCGCATGCCAACTGCGTCTTCGGCCCATCATCATGACTTCGTTCGCCTTTATCCTCGGTGTGGTGCCGTTGATGGTATCCGAGGGCGCCGGGGCGGAGATGCGGCGGACGCTGGGCACGGCGGTCTTCGCCGGCATGCTCGGCGTGACCTTGTTCGGCATTTTCCTGACGCCGGTGTTCTATTACGTCATCCAATGGCTCAAGGACCGCCGGCCGCCGTCCGTTCCCGTCATTGAAGATGATTGGCGAACGGTCGAGGAAGCAGCGACCCGGCATCACACGCCGGACTCATTTGAAGTCACCCTCGAAACAGCCACTCGGCGATCAAGCTAGAGTGCTTTTCGCGAACGTAGACCGTTTCGCGACGCTTCTGCGAAGCGTCGCGAAACGGGACACCATCTCGCGATCACATGGCCCGCGATTTGCATGGTAAATGGCCATGTCCCGCAGGCATTTTGGGACTTGACGTTGCTTCCAGAGGTGATTACTCTTTTTATTGGCAAATCGAGCCGGCCGCTGTCCTGTCTTGGCTCCCTCGTCCAGCCTCGCCATCGGTGATTTGCTCCTCCACCGTCGGGGTTCGCCAATCTTAAAACCCGATTTTCGGCCTTAAAACTCCAAAACCTCTTCACACCTCGAACCACGGAGGATGCCATGCGTGTATTCGGTCGAACGTTCAAAGCGGTCTATGCTCTATCTTTGGTCGCGTTGGTGCTGGTATTGTCCTGGCCGTCTTGGACACCTGCCCAGCGCGCGCTCATGGCCCCGACGGTGCCGTCAGCCCCACCAACGCCGGTCATGGGGGGATTCCAGCAGTCATTCATGCAAGCCCAGATGCAGCTCACACAGGCCGGCATGCCCTCAAGCATGGGCATGGGCGCCATGATGGGGATGAGCGGTATGGGTGGCGGCATGATGGGTATGGGCGGCGGCATGATGGGGATGGGTGGCGGCATGATGGGCATGGGGGGTGGCATGATGATGGGCGGCATGTCCATGATGGGCGGCATGTCCATGATGGGAATGGGCGGCATGAACATGATGGGCATGGGTGGCGGCATGATGATGGGCGGCATGTCCATGATGGGTATGAACGGCATGGGTGGCGGCATGAACATGATGGGCGGCATGATGGGTTTCGCCGGCAAAGGCATGGGCGGTTTCAACGGCAAAAAGCCGCTCTGAAATCCGTTTCTGTCGGGCAAAAGCTGAGCCGCGGCCGTTACGGAGCTATGGGCAAGACCACTCCCTACCGATCGCGGATCTGAAAGCCTGAAAAAGTATGCGGGCTTGTTGACGCGCGCGCCGACAGAGGGTAGTGTGAAGGTAGAAGCCCTTTCCTAGATCATCATCTCAGAACCGTACAGGGAGGTTCTCTCATGTCGGTGCCTCACTGGTTTCAGCGTTTGCTGGAGTATCATAACGTACCCTATCACGAACACGTCCATCCGCCGGTTTACTCGGCCTCGCATCTGGCGCATGTTGAACACATCACAGGGCGGCGCGTGGCCAAGGTCGTCTTTCTGAACGCGCGGAACCACCCGGTGATGGTCGTTCTCCCGGCCGTGGCGCGTCTGGCTACGGAGCGCGTACAATCGGTGCTGGGCGAACCGGAGTTGCGTATGGCGACGGAGACGGAGATTGCCGGCTGGTTCAAAGGCTGCGAGCCCGGATGCGTTCCGCCGTTCCGGCTGCGGAGCGACCTGCGCATTCTCCTGGATCGAGAACTGGCGCACCTTGGCGAGATCGTACTGCCGGGCGGAGCGCCCGATGTCTCCATCTCCGTGCGTTTCCGCGATTGGTATCGCGCCGTGCGTCCGGGCGTGGGGCATTTCACGACGGGCTACGCACAAGCGCAGAAGTCCGCCGCGGAGGCGCCGATCCTTATCGTCGAAGATGAGGCAGAGACAAATCGATTATTGTGCCAGTTGCTCCAGCGCGAAGGCGTGAGCTGTCAGGGCGTCGAGGAGGGGCGAAAGGCCCTGTCGGCGGCGACGCAAACGCGGCCAGCGGCGATTCTGCTCGACCTGATGCTGCCCGATATGTCCGGATGGGAGTTGATGCAACAGCTGCGTCGCCAGGGATCGCTCAAGCGAATTCCGTGGATCGCGTTGACGGCCCTGGACGATGAGGCCTCGCGCCAGCGCGTGAATGAGCTGGGCGCTGATGGCTATTTGACCAAACCGCTCCAGCCTCAGGAACTGGTTGCCGAGGTTCGCGAGTTGTTGGCCGACGCGCGGGCGTGATATGTCAACCTGCAGCGCCAGCGAGGGTTGCCCTTGCTGGCGCTGCGGGCTGGCAAAAAAACTTATCCCTTGATGACGCCGATCGGCCGCAATCGCGCCACCTTCTTCGACAAGCCCGCCTGATCGACGACCTCGACGACATCATCAACGTTCTTGTACGCCTTGGATTGCTCCTCGGCGAGTCCTTTGCGGCTCTGCGCCCGCGCGATGATGCCGCGCGCCTCCAGTTCCTTATCGATCCGCCGGCCGGCCGCGTCCTTGACGGAGGCGGTGCGGCTCATGGCGCGGCCGGCGCCGTGACAGGTGGTGCCGAACGTCTTTTCCATGCTTCCCTCTTGGCCGACCAGCACCCAGCTGGCCCGGCCCATGTCGCCGGGAATGATGACCGGTTGACCGATGGAGCGATAAACGGCCGGGATTTCCGGATGCTGCGGCGGAAAAGCGCGCGTTGCTCCCTTACGATGCACCCACACCTTCTTGCGCTTGCCGTTAACGTTGTGTTCCTCGAACTTGGCAATGTTATGGCAGACATCGTAGATCAAGTTCATCTGTAATTCCTGCCACGAACGCCCGAAGACCGAGGCGAACACCTCGCGGGCTTGCTGCATGAGCAGCTGCCGATTACACCAAGCGAAATTCGCCGCCGCACGCATGGCACCGATGTAGTGCTTCCCTTCGGGGCTATCGATGGGAGCACAGGCGAGCTGACGATCGGGCAGGTCGATGCCGTACTTCGCTGGTGCATTGCGGAGCTTGGCCAAGGCATCATCGCACACTTGATAGCCCAGGCCGCGCGAACCGCTGTGGATCAGGACGCAGATCATGTCCTTTTCCAGTCCCATGACCCGCGCGGCCTCCTCGTCGAAAATGTGATCGACCACTTCCACTTCCAGGAAATGATTGCCGGAGCCGAGCGTACCGCACTGCTCGGCCCCGCGCTCCAAAGCGCGATCACTGACGTTATCGGGCTGGGCCTCGTCCAGCCGCCCGCGCGCCTCGGTATGCTCGATGTCGCCTTGTGTCGCCAGTCCGCGGCCGATCAAGTAGCGTGAACCTTCGGAAAGAAGGTTTCGCAGCTCCTTTTTGTCGAATTTATAGCGACCAGATCGTCCAACGCCGGTCGGGATGTTGCGGAAAAGATCGTCAACGAGCGTGCGTAAATGCGGCTTGACGTCGCGGTAAAATAGGTTCGAGCGAACCAAGCGTACCCCGCAGTTGATATCGTAGCCCACACCGCCAGGAGAAATTACACCCCCTTCATCCGGATCCGTCGCACACACGCCGCCGATGCAGAAACCGTAGCCCCAATGTATGTCCGGCATCGCCAGGCTGGCGTGCTGGATACCCGGTAGGAACGCAACGTTGGCAACCTGGTCGGGCGCCTGGTCCAGCTTGAGCTGAGCCAGCAAGCGCTCATTGGTGAAGATCAAACCATCGACGCGCATGCCTTGCTTGTAGCTTTTGGGAATGCGCCAGCAGCAGGCGTCCACCTGTTCCAGCGGCCCGCGAAAGATGTCCTTGCTCATGTCCGATTCTCCCGCCGAGTGTCCGAGGTCTCACCTTCCTGGATGCTATCAAGGCGGGCAAGAAGGTGGTAGACAACGGACACGGCGGAAGCCGAATCGGTTCGGGGACGGAAACGGCGCTCAGGCTGCCCGATTGTAGGGCGGAACAGGGGGAGGCGGCGAATCGTAGCGGTGATGCACCGTCTGATGGGGATAGGGGATTTCGATGCCCAACTCATCGAAGCGTTTCTTGATGCGGCGCAGCATCTCGCGCTTGACCGTCCATTGCTGGAGCGGCCGTGTTTTCAGGAAGAACTTGATAATCACCGAGGAATCCGAGAACTGATCGACGCCGAGCATTTCCGGATCATCGAGAATCAGCGAGCCGAACGCCTGATCGCGCCGCAGCTCCCGGCCAATTCCGAGCAACACTTCCATGACGCGATCGATGTCTTCCTTGTAGTCGATGCCGACGTCGAACAGCGCCCGCGACCAGCCGTGCGTTTGGTTGCTGACCGTGGTGATGGTGCCATGCGGGATGAAGTGGACGACGCCTTCGAGATCGCGCAGCACCGTGGTACGCAGCGAGATATGTTCAACCATGCCGGAAGTATCGCCGATTTTCACCACGTCGTTGATGCCGTATTGATCCTCAAGCAACACCATGAATCCGGAGAAGTAGTCCTTGATGAGGTTTTGAGCGCCGAAGGCGACGGCCAGGCCGACGACGGCGGCGCCGCCCATCAAGGGCACGATGGGGATGCCGACTTCGTCGAGCATCATCAAACTGCCGCCGCCAAGGATGAGCAACGAGAGCGAGCTGTTGAAAACGCCGACCAGTGTTTGCGCGCGGTTCTCACGGTCATGGCGCGTGCCGCGCTTGCTCGTGCCCTGAGACATGATTTGCACGACGCGGCGGCTGAATGCGCGCGACAGCCGATGAAACACGAATATGCCCAGGGCGATCAACAACAGGCGCGGCCCATGATGCAAGAGCCAATGCACGATGTTGCGCGGCCTGAAGGGATTCTGGAGGTACGCGATCCGCTCTTCGGCTGCCTCGGCGGCCTGCTTCTTGGCGTCGGCATCATGGAGAGCTCGAATCTGTGCCGCTTGTAGCCGACTCAATTCCGTCTGCAATTCGTGTAGATGATCGGTCGTCGAGCGGACTTCGTCGAGCGCTTTTTGAACGCTCCGCTGGGCGGCCGCCATGCGATCCGCGATGCCCTGTATTTCGGTAGCAGGCGCTTTTGCGGAGGTTTTTTGTTGCAGTTCGCTTTCCAGTTGCGATTTTGTTTGCTGTTCCCGGTCCGCCATGCGGCGAGCGGTGTCAAGAAGACTCTTGGTCGCCTTGATGTCTTCGCTCAAGGTTTCGATGCGTTCGCTTATGGACTGCGCCCTGTTCTCCGCTTTCTTGGCCGCATCTTCCTTGACCTTGGCTTCCTCGCGGGCGCGTTCGACTTCGCGGGAGACGTTGGCCGCCGGTTTCTCCGCGGGTGTCTTTGGCGAAGAACCCTCGGCGGAAGACGAGGGAGAAGCTGATGCGAGCGAAAAGCTCGAGGAGGGCACGGGCAAAAGCGAAGGCGTTGAAGGGCTAGATGACGAGTTCTTCTCCGTTGTCGTTGCCCGAGGCGCATCAGCGACTTTCGACGTTGAAGGCGCCAAGGACGGATCGGTCGTGGGCAGCGAAGCTCCAGAAGCGCGATCCAGCGCTCGCTCTGACTCTTGCAGTTGCCGCGTCGCGGCGGCGATGCTTTCCCGAAGAGTCTTGCGTTCTTGGATGGCCAGATTGAAGCGATCGCGCTCCTGCTGCCAGCGGCTTTCGATGTCCTTGAGTGCGGCTTCGCGCGCCGCGGCTTCCGCGGCCTTGCCGGCTGCCTTCAAATCCTGGATCGCTTGTTTAGCCATCTCGCGTTCGGTATCGAGTTGTTGAAAACTTTTTTCGACTGTGTTGTATTCGCTATTTGGATCGTTGAACTGCGCATTCAGCTTGGCCAGGTATTTGCGCTGTTCTTCGACGGAGCGTTCCAAGTGGGCGATACGCTCCGCTTGAGAGGCAGGGGGTTTGCCGTCATCCGCGGGAAGCGCCGGGCTGGGCTGTTCCGCTTCTGTGAACGGGCCTGTGGGAAAGGCGTCCGGATCGGCCAGCCACAAACCGGCGAGAGCAAGCACCATCACGCCGAGCGACCCCAGAATGATCTTCCGCGATGTCAAGCTTTGCCACATTGCCTCGGCCATGTGAATTCTCCTCACGAACATCAAACCTCTAGCAAGTAGCGCTTTGACGCAAGCGGCGGTACGATGGATCAATAGCGGAATTGCAAGCCGAGATTGAGTCCCTGCGCCCAGAAATCGGTGTTGTGAAAGGTGAAGTTCGGCCGTGCTGGTCCCGTTAGGTTGCCTTGCCCGACCAAGGCGGCCAACTGCGTGGGATTGACTCCGCGATCGATTTGGTCGCCGGCTCGGAAAACATTGCTCCAGTACAAGAACGTGTAGCCGAACGTCAAACGGATGTGGCGCGTAAGTGCGTAACCGAAGTTGATCCCGGCTTCCGGTACAACAGCAAAGTGATTCTGTCCATAGTAGCCTATATTCGACGGCAGCGCTAGCTGCCCCGAGCCGAGCATCCCGCTCTGTCCGAGGGACGTGTTATACATCGACCAGCCGTCAATGCCGGTGCGCTCGACCGATACGCCCAGGGCCACTTTGCCAAGCACATCAATGAAGAAACGTCCCCGGCTCCACATCACGTCGGCGCCGACCTGACCGCCATAAAATTGATTGCTGGTGTGGAAGTGGTCCGTGGTCGTCGACCAGACCGTGGGAGCCGAGTCGGTTTGCGGTAAGAAGGTGTCGTTTTCTTGAAGAGTCAGCGAATCGTGCAACGCAAGAAAGCGAAAACCTCCCAACAAATTGACCTGATAGGATGCGCCGCGGCAGAGCATGCCGCGCAGGTCGAGGTCGGCCCCCCAGAGGCGGGTCGAGAGGGCGGCGGCGATTTCGCCGGCTTGATGACCGGGGAAAGCCACGATAAAGGCGTCCTCGTGGCCGGAGTTAACGTTATAGAACGGGCGCGTCAACACCGGGATGCCGTCGGACGAATCGTCGAAGCTGGCCGACTGGCCGCCGAGGAAGAAGAACGTGGCGTCCATGCCGAACGTTTGGTCCGGCGAGAACCAGTAGCCTCCGCGGACCCGAATGCCGGAGCGCACGCGGCTATCGTAGTCGCCGCCAAACAGCACTTGCGTTCCCGGCTGGCCGAGCGCGCCGGGTACGGCATCGCTGGGCGAACCGCTGGTAACGAGGACAGGCAATCGGTCGCCCTTGGTCCACCACAGCAGATAATCGACGCCAACCCACCAGCGCGTCGAAAAGCCGTCCAGAGCGGCATCGGCGAAGACCGGCGGCGGGGGGGCGGCAGTCGGCGCCAAGGGCGGCGAGCCGGCAGGCGGCGGCTCAACAATGGGGCGCGGCTGCACGGGCAGCAACTGAGGCGGCGGCGCGGCCTCCGCATCTCCAGCGGGAGGGGCGGCTGAGCCGTTGTCCTCGGCAAGCGCTTGGCTTACGGCAATTAACCCAATCACCAGGGAAGCAAGACAAATGTGCTTCACGGCGATCCTCTCTGTCGATTCTCCCATTGTCCAAGACACCCTGGGACGCGGCACGCGGATGACGGGGCTTCATAGCCCGAACGACGAGAGATGTCGAGATCATTTTTTCTCAAGACGCCAACCTATCACTGCCACGCCAGCGCCTCCCGCAGCGACCAGCACAAGCAGCAATACGCAACGCGCCGCCAGTTCATTGGTGACACCGTAGTGCATCTGCGTGAAAATGTCGGTGGCGTAGCTGGGCATGCCTGGGGTAGCAACGAGCTTGCCGGCGCTGACTTCGCCCAACGACAACACGGCTACGGCAAGCGCCGCGCGAGCGAAAACAGACGACAAAATCGGCCAAACGATATGGCGCAGCTCCTGAATCGGAGTGGCGCAATCCACACGCGCGGCGTCCGTTAACTCGGCAGGCATCAATCGGGCTGCCGGCCACAGCACTGCCACGGCGCACGGGAAAAAACGGATGGCATCGATCCACAAAAGCGGCAACGGCGAAGGTCCGTGATAGAGCGCCTGCGCCAACCAGCGCGATTCGGTGAGAGACAAGAGACGGTCGATGATCGTTTTCAGTCCGAGTCCGATAAGCGGGCCAGGCATGGCCCACGCCGCCGCCATCAGTACCAGAAGGCCGCTACGAAACCCGCGTGATTCGCGCGCCGCCCAGCATGCAAGGAGAGCGAGCGCGGCGACCAGCAAACCGGCTACACCCGCCAGCAGCAGGCTGTCGCGCAGCATCAGTCCATCGGGCGGGCGGATGGCTTGGCGCAGATAAAGAAACATCGTCTCGGCCGACCAGTGCGGCGGCGTTCCCACCCGTCCCGCCCGCCAGAAGAGGCTTGCCAACGGAACTGCCAACAGCGTTCCGGCGAGGCCCCCCACGAGGAGAGCGAAGGGCCATCGCCAAAGCCCTAGGCGGAACGGCAACAGCGGCGTCAGCAATGTAGCGCGCGGCGGCAGCCGGCGCTCCCAGCGGCGGGCGACGACTCCGACCATCACGATGGCTAGCAGCACAAAAGGCAGCGTGGAGGCCGAAGCCCGCGCGACGCCTTCCTCCAGTTCAGGTCCACCGACAATCTGCGTGTAGACCTCCTCGGCGAAGGTGCGGACCTGCATCACGTCTGTGACGCTGATCTCCGTGGCCGTCTGCAAGCTCACCCACAATGCCGCCGCCCCGATTGCCGCCCCGGCCCGCGGCAGGGTGACGCGGAGCAGCACCAGCCACGTCGGCATCAGCATCCGCGCATCCTCTTCCAGCTCGCGTTCCACCCAGGACAATCCTTGCCCCGCGAGAAGAATTACCCACGGCAACGCCGCCACGGAATGAATCCAAATCGCCGAGCCGATGCCCTGCCCCCACGGAGTCCATTGTGCAATGACCGGCGAGACACGGGTCCCACCCTGCGCAGTGTCAGACCATCCCGGCAGCGGCAGCCAACCGCCGGAGCCGAGCATTGCTTGCCAGCCTGATGTGAACAATGGCAGCGGAACGAATAGCGTCAGCAACGTTACTAATCGCCAGAGATGCCGGCCCGGAAGATCAGTGCGATAGAGCAGCACGGCAGCGGCGACGCCCAACGGCATGGACACGGCCAGCGTGCCCAAAAGGAGAAGGCATGTGTTGCGAGCCAGCGTAAGCCAGCGCGGCGCTTCCGCCCAACTGAGCCATGCCGAAGGATCGCCGGCCAGCAATCCCAAGGGTGCGGCCAGTGGAACGGCAAGGAACCCTAGCAGAAGCGCCGCCAATGTCAGACGCCAGCGGATCATTGCTCAGGCGGCGCGGGGGGCTGCCCACCCGGGATGGGGAGAATGGCGATGGTTTCGCCGATAATCTCGTAGGCGCACTGAATGGAAGCGAGCATGTCTCTGAGGACATCGCCCAGCTTCTTCTCCTTAATCTCCGGCACCTTCACGATCATTCGTGCCGGCGATTCGCGGCCTGCCTGTTGAAACGCCGCTTCCTCGATCTGGAATCGCAACCATGGAAAGCGCTTGGTCCAGCGATCCAGCATCTCGTCCAGCGGCAATTCTGGCGTGCCAACGTCGGTGACACGTTGCTCCAAGCGCTGGCGGAGAGGATTCTCGCTGTCTTCCTCCCGCTTATGATGACGGATGGCTCGTGGATAATCGCGATCGTGCAAACAAACAATGAGGCCGTTGTTGGCAGCGAGATAAATGCGATCCGTTACGTCGTTGCTGATGGGAAAAACAAAATCGCGGCTGTCGAAGCCGCTCAGAGCGACGCCGCGGCGGCGCTCCAGGACGAGAAAATGGCCGCTGGCATCGAGGGCATACACATATTTGGGATTGGCAGCCAGGAAATAATCGGCGGCCGCGTTGCTCTCGGCGAGTCCCTCGCGGGTGGGGATACGCCATTTCGGTTCCCCAGTGGTCCGATCTAGTCGCGTCATCCCTAGCTTGCCGGCGACGATATAAACATCCTCGTCGGTGACGGCGGGCCGCCGGCTGATCGGTACGCCGGCAGTATGACGCCAGCGCAGCCGACCACCGCCTGTCTCCAGAGCGTATAAACTGGCGTCTTCGCCGCCGACGTAGGCTATGCCGTCGAAGTACCCGGCCGGCACGCGGATGGGCGATTCCGTCGAGAAGCGATAGACCATTGGACTCGGCTGGCCGCTCGTCAACAGTTTGGACAAACCCAGCACAAACCCGTTGGGCGTGGGGGCCAGCAGGCGGTCTCGCGTGATCAAGATGGGAAGCTCCAGCCGCAAACTGGCGACCTCCGTCCACACGCGCGTTGGTTGGGGGCCGCCCTCCTCGCCGGTCGTGGTGGCTTCCCGCACGGAAGGCGTGAGATGGCTGACGGTGGTGCTCGAGCCCCGGCCTTCGCGCAGGGCAGGGACCGTCTTGCGGACCGCAACTCCAGCGGCCAATAAGTCGGGACGGGGCAGCAGGTAAGCCGAGAGCCGGCCCGTTGGCGTGGCGATGAAAATCATGTTTTCATCGGCCACCGGCGGCGCGGCCACGCCTTCGGACAGACGAAAATACCAATTCACCGCCCCGGTCAACCGATCCAGCGCATAGAGGTGAACATTATTTACCACGTAGACTTCGCGGCTGTTGAAGGCAAGGGCATGCTCAGCCACGTAGGGCTTGCCGACACGCTGTCGCCACGCGGCCGCGCCCGTCTCGGCGTCGAGGAGCGTTACAAGTCCGCTCCGCGTTTGCACAAACAGGTTGCGGCCGGCCAATTGCACCGTGGCCAATCCGTCGTGCCGGCCATCCATCGGCACGTAGGTGCGGTAGCTCATTTTCAAGTTGAGCCGATCCAGCAGTTCGCGCGGCGGCGGCACCGGCTGGCTGAATAACTTCGCGCGCACCGGTAGTTGCGCCTCCAACCCCGACATCGAGACGACTAAGATGAGTGTTGCTGCCGACAAGGTGAGTGCCAGTCGCTTCATGTTCGCATCCTATGACAAGGCAGCTGAACGGAGCATAATCCCTCAATATTGTAATTTACCACACCCCGGCTGCCTTGGTGGCAAGGTGACAAGGTGACAGGGTGACAAGGAGACAAGACAAACGGAAGAATCGTTACCATTCACCTTGTCTCCTTGTCACCTTGTCACCCCGTCACTTTTTGCCGGCGCGACGCTTAGCAGCGAAGAAACTGCTCAGAAGGGCTGCGCAGCGGTCGGCCAAAACGCCGCCGATGACCTGGGAGCGATGATTTAAGCGCGTATCGTTGGTGATCTGATAGAGGGTGTGGCACGCGCCGGCCTTGGCATCTGTACAGCCGTAAACGACGAGTGGCAGCCGCGCCTGAACGATGGCGCCGGCGCACATGGGACAAGGCTCCAGGGTGACGTAAAGAGCGCAATCTTCCAGACGCCACGAGCGCAGGGCGTTGGCCGCCTGCGTGATGGCAATCATTTCGGCGTGGGCCGTCGGGTCGTGCAGTTGCTCGCGTTGGTTGTGAGCCTGAGCAATGACGCCGTGCTGATAGGAGACGATGACCGCGCCGATGGGGACCTCATCTTCGGCATTCGCTCGTCCCGCCTCGGCCAGCGCCATCTCCATGTGGTGGACGTGAAAAGGATGACGCGGATCGGTCAGCGTCAGTTCCAGCGGCGAAAAATCCACATTACCACTCCCAGAATCCCGTTGGTTCGGCTAATACCGCTTCCCCGTGAGGAGACGGTGTTCCGCATTCGCGACCGCGATGGCGAGGTCTCTCGCCCTTTGAACGCCCCAGAGACGTTGGTCCTGTATCCAGAGACATGGCAGGCCCTCCGAGGATGCTTTCGAAAGCCAGTCCTTATCGGCGTCGAGTTTCGCATCGGTCTCTGGAGACTGCACGCAGGCCCGAAACTGCTCCCGAGACAGCCCCAACGAGACGGCATACCTTTCGCAGGCGGCCGGCCGCAGATCGGTTTCCTCGAAGAGTTTATCGGCCATCTCGTCGCCCTTGTTCTGCTCTTGGGCGCACAGGTAAGCGCGAGCAGCGTCCTTCGCTTGCGGATGCTTCTCCATCGGAGCCACAATGACTGTGAGATGGATGTTGTCGCCCTGTTCCTTGAGGAATTCGCTCAAAATAAGGTGCATTCTACGACAATGAGGACACTGGAAGTCCGTTATTTCGACGATGTTGACCTTACCGGGCACCCAGTACGATCTAATTTCGGGGGGCATCGCCGTATTGACGTAGTCCGGCTTCGTGTTGCCGATCATACCGAGTGCCGCCCCCAGCCCGAGGGAGATCAGCAAGACGGCCGACCATCCGAACAGAGCACGGCGGGATACCATCGCGGATGTCTCGGGACGCCAACCGATTGAGGCAAGCCCAATGATGACCGCACAGCTATCGACAACCATGCAGTACGGACAGATACGAAACAGCACGAAAACCTGGATCATGATGAGCATCGCACCGACGACCGCGGCGAGCGGCGCCAGGATGCGAAGCAGCAGTGCGCTCCAGGGCCGAGCCGAGAACGAACAAGCGAAGATCGCGGCGAAACCGAGCAACCCGAACACCGGCAGCGGCACCCCTGCAACGTTGCTGAAAGGCGACGACAAAACGTCATCACAATCGAATTCGTAACTGCAAACAAGGGAGCCTGCACGCAAATACGTTGACCACGCAAGCGCGACACAACAGGCCAGGGCGGCCAAAGAAGAAATACGGATGATGAACAAGCGGTGCAGGATCCCCATGAACAAAACCTCGTGAACCGATGCGGTTGCCTCGCGGAGTCCGAAATGCCGGCGACCGGGGCTTCGGCCGCGGTTTCGATAAACGGCTCAAACGCAGATCAAACTCGATGATTCCAGTGTACCGAAGCGCGTCCGGAGCATCAATCGCATGGGGAGCGAATCGGAGGACAATGCTGAAGACAAGAAGTGCATGGGCAAGGTAGAATATGGAGATACGTCCGCTCGATCCCCTACACAACCGTGTCGTTGCAACGGGAATTGTGTTAAATCCTTGAGAGACCTTTTTTGGATTCTGCCAATACGGCTTTCAGCGTCCGGACATCGATCCCGAGGAGCGCGGCCGCTTCCTGGTCGGTGGCGGCGCGGGCGCGCACCTGAATGAATAAGCGACGTTTGATTCGCAGGAATAGCGGTTGTTTTTTCAGGTCGGCGTTGTCGGCACAAGCCGCCTTCACCTCCTCCGCGGCGGCCGCGAGCATTTCGCACGCCTCCTCGAGAAGGTCACGAGGAGGCTGCGGCGAGCCTTTGTCCACTTTTGACTGGACCCGCTGAGCAGGGTGGTACTCTTTGCGGATTAGATAGCTCCTCACGCATTGCTCCAGTTCGCGGAAATTGCCCGGCCAGTCGTATCCCCGCAGGTGTTGCTCGATCCAGACCACTACTTTCGGGGCAAACTCGACCGCTCTATCCTCGCCCACCACGTTTCGGCAAACGAACTCCACGAAAAGTTGGAGGTCCGAAGGGCGGTCGTTGAGTTGTTCTCGGAGTGACGGCGTCCGGATTCTGTCGGCGCAGAGTCGGTAATAAAAATCTGGTCGGAATCGGCGGGCCTCCATCTCGGCATCCAAATCGCGGTTGGTCGCCGCGAGGATTTTGCCCAGGAACTCCTTGTCCTTGTTCGCCCCCACACGCTGGAACCGGCGCGTCTGCAACAAGCGGAGCAATTTGACTTGAATCTCTCCCGTCAATTCACCGATTTCGTCAAGAAACAGCGCTCCATGTTCAGGGCATTCCTCAAGTCTGCCGATCCGGTCGCTGACCGCGCCGGTAAAGGCTCCCTTGACATGGCCAAACACCTCCGACTCGATGAGCTGAGGCAACAAGGCTGACAAGTTTACTGGCTTGAACGCCTCGAGGAAGTCGATTTTGACGGTCTTCTTTTCCGCATTCAGAAAGTCGATTTCGAAAGCCTTCTTCTCCGCATTGAATGGGATGTACAACGACCGGCCAATGGCCTCGGCGACCCGTTCCTTACCAGTACCCGACGGCCCGGTAATGAGCGTTGGGATGTCTTTCATCCGTTGGTAGAATGCTCGCATCAAACCCAACAGGTCGTGCGTGACAATCGACTCCCAGACGGTCTTGCGGAGTTGTGCGATGGGCTTGGAAAAGCCAATGAAGTTGAAGAAGATGTGGTAGAACGCCCTGCGGAATAGGAAAAAACAGGCAAAAACGTGCTCTGGTTTGTACTCCGGCTGAAAGGATCGATGCTTGAACTGGAACAGATTCTGGAAGCTGGAGTGAAAGCCGTCCCACATCCTTTCTATCACACGCTGCCTCTCTCTCTCCTGGGAGGGCGGGGCATCGCTGGACCTTTGACCATGGGTCCGCACTGCGGCGTCGATGAATTGGTCCATCCTCTGACCATAATCGCAGTAGAGACGGTAGATCGCCAAAAGCTCGTACCTGGCCAATTCTTCAGCGGTTGCGGATACTCCATCTTGCAGCCGTTTCTGTATTAGCACTCCCATCTTGGTGATCTTGTGATGCAGTTCCTCGGAATAAACGGAGTGCGGGCCCCACAGTTCAGCGCCAAGAGAGTAGGCGATCACTTCGTCAACGTTTCGAATGCGAAGACCCAGGAGATCTCGCCCTTTCTTGCTCCAATTCGGATCGAAAGGATTGGTAGTCACCAGTTCCAGCGCCTTCTTGGTAAACGACCACTCGCTCTGCCGGAAAAGTGCCATTGGCTGTTCCTCCGATGCACAAAAAATGACGATCTGCCTACAAAAAATGTCTCAGAGACGACAAAAAATGTTGTAGTGACAATTGAGCAGAAAGCTATGTCATTACCGAAAAATGGGCGCAAATCCTTGGCAATTAAACGCTTGAGCGAAGGCAAATTGTTCTGGCACAGCAATTGCTACCTCCCACCCCGCTCGGGTGAGAAGGCAAGAGTAAGTCCTTCCAGTAGATATGTGAGGAGGCTACCGTTGAAATCTTCGGGCTACATCGCAGTTTTGGTCAGTATCGGCGAATCGACGGAAAGCTATTTTCTATAGGCCAGAATACGGTTCGCACTCATTTTTCTCTTTGAAGTGGAAGAGAGTAGGGACCGCGCCCGGAAGCAAGTAGCCCGAACTCTGTGTAACCGAAGTGGAGGAAAGCATGCAGACCTACTGTGAGCGTTGCGGACCTGGATTGTTCGACGAGCCGCTCAACGCGATTTCCAACGTCGTATTTCTCATCGCTGCCTTCGCCGTGTGGTATCTGGGCAGAGATCGCGGCGTGCTCTCCCCCGGGATATGGGTGCTGATCGGTCTCTCAATCTGTGTGGGCATCGGGAGCGCGTTGTGGCATACGTTCGCCTCGCGCTGGGCGTTGTACCTCGACGTGGTGCCGATTCTTCTATTCCAGCTTTGTTTCCTCTGGCTTTACGGTCGCCGCATCGTCGGGCTGAAACAAGTCATTCTTGTGCTCCTGTTGTTGGCGTATGTAAGCGCGAACCTATGGCTGAGACAATACCGGACGTGGCTAAATGGAGTGCTGTTTTACGCTCCTACCCTTGGATTTTCCTTGTCCATCGGAGTGTACCATTACGTCCATGCTCTGCGTGAACGTTACCTCTTGCTAGTGTCCGCGTTCGTTTTTTGTATCGCTTTGATTTGTCGAACGATCGACCTGTTGGTCTGTCGCCAGCTGCCGATCGGGACACATTTTCTCTGGCACGTGCTGAATGGCGTCGTGGTCTACTGCGCCATGCGGGCTTTGATCTTCGCTATTCGCGGTGATCGCGCTTGGGTTTCGCGCTCGGCTGCCCCCTGAGTGACTATCGGAACCGGGCGCCCCGTAAGCTCGGATGTTCACCGAACCCCTGGTTGACGCCGGAGGTGGTCCTGCCGGCTCGTCCGGCGTCCGTACTTCGCCTTGGAGATTTATCCCATGACAATCCAACAAGAAACTCGAAACACGGACTTGGTCCAACTGACCGCACTGTACGAGAGCGGCGATTACACGGAGGCGTTGCAAATGTTTCACGCCAAGGGCTTGCAGGGCCTCTTGGATGAGCAACCCGCCGTGCCTGGCAATGCGAGCATCGCGTTGCTCGTCGCCAATCTTCACCGTGACTTGGCCCGATATTCCACGGCCGAGGAATACTACGAAAAAGCACTGGCCGGCCTCGCTCGTACTCTGGGTTCGCGGCATTCCGGCTATGCACACGGCCTGGTTGAACTGGCCACCCTATACCAGCTTAGAGGCGAATATAAAAAGGCCGGCCAGTTATTCGACAAAGCCCGCACCATCCTCGAGCAGGCGGTCGAGCCTGATCCGGTCGCGCATTCCCGCAACCTACAGGCGCTGGCCGGATTGCTCGACATCCTTGGCCGTCGCCGCGAAGCCAAAGAGTGTCTGACGCGGGCCCGCGCCTTGATCGAGTCCGCTAACACGCCTCCCGTAGAGATGGCCGCCCTCATGCTCAAGGAAGCTTGGGTGCTATGCCTTGTGGACGGCGTACTCTTCGCCGTCAATCGCGCTCGTCAGGCGCTGGGGATCTATCGCGAACACAAGGGTGAGCGCCACCCCGCTACTCTCCAAGCCAACTACCAGCTCGGCCGTCTCTTGATTTCCCTCTGGGACCTTGAGGAGGCCAACCGCCTCTTGGAGGCTTCCGCGACGATACGCCGCGAAAGGCTCGGCGAAGAACATCCGCTCCACGCTGCTGCTCTCGAAGCGCTGGCGCTGCTGCGCCTGGCCCAAGGCGAACCAGACGAGGCAGAGAACTTGGCACGGCGATCGCTCACCTTGACGATCGCTACCCTAGGGGAGCGTCATCTGGACGTTGCCGCACGGCACAGGACACTCGGGTACATCCTCGAATCCACCCATCACCTCACTGATGCCGCGGAGAGCTATGAGCAGGCCCTAACGATCGTGCGCGAAGCGGAGATGATAGGGGACGAGCACCCGCAAGCCGCCGAGATTCGGCTGGAATTGGCGGAGATTCATGCCGCGATGGGCGAAAATCGTGAGGCGGTCGAGCAGATTCGCACCACGCTCGACATGATCGATCGCCATCCCGAGGACGTACGCTACGAACAGTCCAAAGTCTGCCTATCGCTGGCAAAGCTGCTGGCGGAGGGAGGCGGTCTCGACGAAGCGGTCGCCCTCGCCCGGCGAGCTGCGTCCTTGGACGAGACAATCAACGATCCGATTTTGTACGGACAGGCGCCCCTGCTGGAAGCGCGGCTCCGAGCAGAACAAGGCGGCGTCGCGGAAGCGGAAAGCCTCATCGCCCGTGTGGAAAAAGCCCTGCCGGACCTGCCTGCCCTTCACCCTTTGCGAATGGAGGCGGCCATGAGCCGTGCTGCCGTGGCGCGGCTCGCGGGCGATCCGGGACGCGCCGTTCGCTTGGCCCGCGACCTGGCCAATCACGCCGAGAAAAGCCGCGGGGAGCGCTCTGCCTGTCTTGTCGCGGCGCTTGGCTTTTTGGCGGAACAATTGCATTTCTCTGGAGAATTTGTCGAGTCGGAAAGGCTCTACGAACGCGTCCTTGACATCCAGCGCCGCCGGTGCGGGCCGGATCACGCTGACCTGGCCACAATCCTCCGCAGCTTGGCCCAGCTTCACTTGTCGCGCGGCAATCCCGCCGCGGCCGAAGTGCGCTTCGGTCAGGCTCTGGACATCCGCCGCAGCGTCCTGGGAGACAGCCATCCCGAGACGGCAGAAATCTGGAACGATCTGGCCTGGCTACTGTACCAGGCGGGAAACCTGATCCACGCGGAAACTCTATTCCGCAACGCCTTGGAAGTGCGCCGGCGCTGCTTCGGCCCCGGCCATTCCGATACGCTCTCCAGCCAGCATGGCCTCGCTCTGACGGCGTTAGCCCGGGGGGCGCCAGCCAAAGCTGCCGAGTTGTTGGAAGAGAGCCTGGCTCTCCTGGGGGACGATCATCCACAAAAACTGTCCCTGATGCACACTCTGGCACGGGTCTGCCATGCACAAGGCAATCGGGCACGGGCCTTGACGCTGATTCGCGACATCCTGCGCGTTCAAGAGAGAATATTCGGCGCTCAACATGAGTTTTTGGTCCCCGTATTGGGGGACCTGATTCAATTGTATACCGGCCTGGGTGACTACCTGGCAGCGCGCGAGATGCTCGAACGCATTCGTTCCATCCGCTCTCACGCGCCATCTCCCGACCCACTCGCTCCGGCCTTCGAACTGGTCTGTTTGTCCGATTCGCATCGGCACCTCAACGATTCGGTGAAGGCTGCCAATCTGGCCCGGCAGGCCTTGGCCCTGGCTCGGCGCCATCTGATGGGACAGGATTCGAAGCTGGTTGGATACCTGGTACATTTCGGGCGCACCTGCCAGGCGCGACGGGCTTTCCGAGCTGCCCGATGTTATTTTCACGAGGCGCTGCGAATCGTGCGCAAAACGGGGGGTGATCGGCACCCTCTTATCGCCAGCCTGTTGATGGACTTGGCGAGCCTGGAAATCGCTCGTGGGAAGCCGCGCCGGGCAACTCCCCTGCACAGGCAAGCTGCCGATTTGCTGCAAAATGTCCACGGCGAAGACCATCCCGACCACGCCGCTGCACGCCGCACGCTGGGCCAACATCTGCAAACACTCGGCGATCATGCTGGGGCCGAAGAGGCACTTCGCGGCCATTTGAACATTGTTCGCCGCGGCTGCGGTTCAGAGCATCCCGCCGTGGCGGTGGCCTACCAGGCTTTGTCGGCGCTACAAAAGACGCACGGCGATCTCTCCGGCGCGACCGCATCGTGTCGCCAAGCGTTGGACATCGTTCGCCTGTCCGAAAACCCATACGACGCCCTGCACGCCAACTTGCTGCACGACATGGCCGTGCTGTGTCGGCTACAGGGACGGTCAGAGGAAGCGGCGAAGCTGCTGGCTTCCGTCCTGGAGATTGATCGCACTTCAATCGGCGAGGATGGCATTGGGCATCTTAACTCGTTGCATGAGCTGGCACTGATCGAGGCGGCCCGCGGAGAGGACCGCAACGCCTTCCAGCATTGGCAACGAGCGCTCGTCTTCCAAGATCGGCAAACGGCTGTCTTCGCCTATTTGTCTGCCAGTTCGGCGCGCGACGCCTTGTTGACCACGCCCTGGCGCCTAATCGAGTTTCTTCTCACCCTGTCGCCTCGGCTGCCCGATGCGGCGGAGGCAGTTCTGGCGAGCGTCCTGCGCTGGAAGAGGATATGCCCTGCTGATTTGCTCCCTGGAGATCGCGGCGTCATGCGTCACCGTTATCCCGCCCATGCTGGGGAGTTGGACCGGCTATTTGATTTGAGCGTGCAAATCGCCAACCGGCTGATCCAGGGCGCTGGACCAGAGGGTTTGCTGATGCACCACGACCTGCTCCGTCACTGGGAGGAGGAACGGCAAGGGCTGGAGGAGAGGCTGGCGGGAGTTGTGCCGGTACTGGCGAAGCTACGTGCGCTGCGGGACGCCGATCTCCCCAGCCTGCGGCGGGCGCTGCCGGAGGACGCCACGTTCGTCGAGCTAGTCCGCTTTCGGCCGCGTGACTTCGCCGAGGTGTGCGCGGGCCGCGAAGGCTCGCTGCCGTCGCGCTATCTCGGTTTCGTGCTCCAGGCCGGCGAAAAGGGAGTGAGGATGTGCGACCTGGGGCCGGCCGCGGATTTAGAGGGTCGCGGCGGGGCGGAGGCGCTGCGCGTTGCATTGGCACCCTTCCTGGGCGGTCGCCGGCAATTGCTCGTGGCCACCGATGGGCGCGTCGGTCGCGCCGCCTGTTATCGGCTAGGCGGTGCCCAAGCGTTGGTGCGCACCCTCGCCTCGGGCCGAGAGCTTATTTCGCCGCTTCTGTCGCGACGGGGGAGGTGGTTTGTCCGGCTCCGCGGCTGGCTGGTAGGTTAAATCGTTCCACGTTTTTCCCACGGGGAGAAAATCATTCCGTCCGGCCCTGGCCGCGGATAGAATGGCACCTAATTGGTTGAGCGATCTTGTGGCGATGATTCCTTATGTCCTTTTGGGGAGCCATCCATGCACGCAACTTCGATCCTTTTGGCCGCACTCGCGGTTTCCGCCTTTGCCGCGGCGCCAGCGGAGCGAAAAGCACCGTCCGGCAAACCCATCCCTTCCTTCAAGCTGCGTGATTATCGCGGCGCCTGGCACTCGTTGGACGACTGCAAGGACAAGAAGTTCGTGGTCGTTGCTTTCCTCGGCACCGAGTGCCCGTTGGCCAATCGCTATGCCGGGCGCTTGACCGAACTGGCCAAGGAATTTGAGCCGAAAGGCGTGGCCTTCCTCGGCATCATCTCCAATCAGCAAGATTCAATCAGCAAAATCGCGGACCTGGTCAAGGAACAAAAAGTGACATTTCCTCTCTTGAAAGACGTTGGCAACACGGTCGCCGATCGGTTCGAGGCGAGCCGCACGCCGGAAGTCTTCGTGCTCGATGGCAAGCGGATCGTCCGCTATCGCGGCCGAATCGACGATCAATTTGGGATCGGATACGCGCGTCCCAAGCCGACGCGCCGCGATCTGGCGGCGGCGTTGGAAGAACTGCTGGAGGGCAAAGCGGTCAGCCAGCCGGTCACCGAAGTCGAGGGATGCCGGATTGGCCGAGTGAAACGCCCGTCCTCCGAGACGACTGTCACGTACACCAAGCACATTGCACCGTTGTTGCGGAAACATTGCGTCACTTGTCATCACACCGGGTCGCTGGCGCCATTCGCGCTCACTTCGTATGGCGATGCGGCCGGCTGGTCGGAAACCATTCAAGAAGTGATCGAGGACCAGCGCATGCCGCCCTGGCACGCCAATCCGAAATACGGGCACTTCGCCAACGATAATCGACTCGCGGAGGAGGAAAAACAGCTCGTCTATCAATGGGTGAAGAACGGGGCGCCGGAGGGCGATCCCAAGGATTTACCGCCGGCGCCGCCGCTGGTGGAGGGTTGGCGGATCAAGCCGGATCTCGTCGTCGTCATGCCCAAGCCGTTCACGGTGCCGGCCGAGGGAACGGTACCCTATCAGTATTTCACGGTCGATCCCGGCTTCAAGGAAGACAAATGGGTCCGCGCTTCGGAAGCGTGGCCGGGCAACCGGGCGGTGGTTCATCATCTCGTCGTCGTCGTCGAGCGTCCCGGCACGAAGCCGATTGGGCCGCAAAACTTTCCCATCGATTTCCTGGCCGGCGGTGCGCCCGGCTCGCCTCCGATGATCTTGCCCGACGGCGAGGCCAAGTTCGTCCCCGCCGGCTCCAAGCTCGTTTTTCAGGTCCACTACACGCCCAACGGCACGGCGCAGACCGACCAAAGCCGCGTCGGCCTTGTCTTCGCCGATCCCAAGGCGGTGCGAAAGGAGATTCGCTCGGAGGCGGCGATCAATTTCCGCTTCCGTATTCCGCCCGGTTCGGCCAACCATAGGGTTGAAGCCGACTATCGATTTGGTCAGGATGCCATTCTCTACTCGATGTTCCCGCACATGCACCTGCGCGGCAAATCGTTCCGTTTTGAAGCCATCTATCCCGACAAGAAGCGAGAAATCCTGCTCGATGTGCCGCGCTACAGTTTCGATTGGCAGAACGAGTACGTCCTGGCCGAGCCGAAGCGCATGCCGGAGGGGACGATTCTGCATTGCACAGCGATTTTTGACAATTCGGCTCGCAATCGGTCTAATCCCGATCCGAACGCGGCCGTCACCTTCGGCGATCAGACGTGGGAAGAGATGATGGTGGGATACTTCGACATGGCCCTGGACGATCAGGATTTGCGTCAGGGTGCGCCACGGATCCAGCCGAAGGGAGGCGGACAATATGAGGTCGTTTTCCGCTACCAAGCGCCGGCGGGTACGAAGGCGGTGTACCTGGCTGGTAGCTTCAACGATTGGAAGCCGACCGGCCACAAGATGGACGGCCCGGATGCGAAGGGTGCGTTCAACACGCGGCTCGTGTTGAAGGCGGGCAACTATGAATACAAGTATGTCGTGGAGGGCAAAGTGTGGAAATCGGACCCCGGCAATCGTCGGCAGGTTGGGTTTTACAATAACAGCGTGTTGATGGTGGGCGAACGCCGGTGAGGGCAGTGACTAACCGAATGCACTCAATGGCAACGTGCATTCGTGCAGAATGAATTCCATACTCGCACTCAACGGAGCGTTATAGACCGCCATGATTTGGATCGTTTTCCTTGGCTTCTTGAGCCTGCTTTTGCTTGCGGGAGGAGTCGCGCTGGGGTTGTATGGCTGGCACAATTCGAGGAGGGCATCCCAGCTCGAGTGCCCACTGAGCCGCATCGGCAAGTTGAAACCGGGCTTCCGAAAAATTCGCGGCACGGTTGCGGCGGTCGGCACGCCTTTGAACAGCCCCGTGAGCAATAAAGCATGCGTCTATTACCGACTGCGCGTCTACGAGGACAAGAAGACGTACAAGGAAAAACCTACGTTGCCTGCAGGTGTTTTCACGGCCTTCTTCCTGTTCGGCGCTCTGGGTGCCCTCCTTTACCGAACCTACGAGGTGGGTGCCGATGACACACGAGCCGAGCATTCTCGACGGTCTCTTCTTGATGAGGAGTCCGATGTTTTGTCGCTTGTCGAAGACGATACAGGCGGCGTGGAAGTGGACCTCCGCCGCGCCACTATCCTCAGCAAAGAGAAGGCTCGAATTGTCACCGATATCAATCATCCGCCTCCTTCCCATCTCGAAGAGCTGTTGCGCGAGGAGTATGATATCGATACGGTGGACCGTCGGGGCGGTTTCAAGACGCTGCATTTCATCGAGGATGTTCTTCTTGTCGGGGCCAAGGTCATAGTTGTCGGCCCCGTCGAGCAGTTGAAATCCGGAGACCTCCGCTTCGAGAAGGGCGACGCCCCCTTTCTCGTTTGTGAGCGCAATATGAGTAAGGAAATAAAGGCGGCACGCAGCGGGGCGCTTGGCTGTATCATCGGTTCGGCCAGCTCCTTGGCAGTGGGGCTGTGCTGCCTTCTTGGATTCATCTTCCTTGTGGCGAGTGCGTTGCGCGCCCACTAACGGATTGCGCCAGGAAAAGAAGACTATGAAAATCCGCTATTCCCTCCTGACTTTGTTTTGTCTTTCGGCCGCGACAAGTCTTGCGGCCGATTGGCCACAATTTCTCGGTCCAGATCGCAACAGCACCTCAAAGGAAACAGGCTTGCTGCAAAGCTGGGGTGAGAAGGGACCGGCGGTCCTGTGGCAAAAAGAAATCGGGGAGGGGTTTAGCGCTCCGGTGGTTGTCGGCGAACGCCTCATCCCGTTTCATCGCATCGGTAATGAGGAGATTGTCGAGTGTCTCGATGCCGCCAGCGGCAAAGAGCTGTGGAAACACCGTGAGGCGACGAATTTCAGCGATCCCTTGGGCAAAGGCGATGGACCCCGCTCGACGCCGCTGATCGCCGGCGGGAACGTCTACACGCTCAGCCCCGGCGGCCGCTTGTTGTGTCTGAAAATGGCCAACGGTGAAAAAGTCTGGGAGCGGGAGCTACTGAAAGATTACAACGTGCCGCCGAGCTATTTCGGAGTTGGCACGTCGCCAATTCTTGAAGGGAACCGCTTGCTCGTCAACGTCGGCGCCCGTGGGGCCGGTATTGTTGCTTTCGACAAGGACAGCGGCAAGGAAGTGTGGAAAGCGACGGACGACGGCGCCAGCTATTCCTCGCCGGTCGCTGCCGAGATCGACGGCGTGCGCCACGTCATTTTTTTCACGCGTCAGGGCATCGTCTCGCTGGACCCGGCCAACGGCAACGTTCGCTTCCGCAAGCGTTGGCGTTCACGCATGGATGCCTCGGTCAACGCGGCGACGCCGGTTGTGTTGGGCGATTGCCTGTTCTTCACGGCTTGCTATGAGACTGGAGGAATTCTTGTCCGCGCGAAGAAAGATGGCCTTGAGGAATTGTGGAGCAATGATCGCAGCTTGTCCTGTCATTTCGGCACGCCGATCTATAACGAAGGCCACCTGTATGGTTTCGACGGCCGGCAGGAACGTGGCACAGAGTTTCGCTGCATCGAGGCGAAGACGGGCAAGATTCTCTGGAGCAAAGAGGGTTTTGGCTGCGGCTCGATGATTCTCGCCGAGGGCAACCTGATCGTCCTCAGCGAAGGCGGCGATTTAGTGCTGGTCGAGTGCAAGAGCGATAAATACCGCGAGAAAGCGCGAGCGGCGGTGCTGACCGGACCCTGCCGGGCGCACATGGCGCTGGCCAATGGGCGATTGTATGCAAGGGACAATCAAAAGCTGGTGTGTTGGAGGCTCAAGTAATATCCGAGACAATTGCGCTCTAATCCCCGGCTTCCTCGACGGCTTGGCGATAGCACCAATCAAAGAGAAGCTCCCACTCGCGTTTCTGAATTTGCCGGCACAACTCCTCACACGGCGCTCGACCGGCCAGCGAAGCGGCGCACAGATCAACGAAGGCAAAGGGATCCCAAGTGGATTGCGTGCGGAGGAAGGCAGCGGCCGCCGGCGCATTATCGGCTAACTCCGCGGCGTCTTGGCGAAGCGGCTCATAGATAGGATGCACACCGACGCGGCGAAACCAGTACTTGGCATTATCGAAGTCGAGTTCCCTGCGGTGCATCAGCGCGTGCCAGTAACTGCCGGTCGGCGTGGGCAAGTTTTGGGCGATCGTGTGCGCTTCATCGAGGAAGTTGTGATACAGCCACAAACCAGCCCGGCAGGCGTCGGCCATGCCGCGATCGCGCACGCGGTGGGGTGCGAAGGCGGCGTCGTTCGCCAGTCCTTCGAGTCGGGAACGAGCCTTACGGTTAGGTGTACCGGCATCTAACGGCGGCATGTGCGGCTCGCGCAGCAACTCGGCGATGGCTGAAGCATAGAAGTTGAGATCGAAAGAAGTCATGTGGCTCGTTCTCCGTTGGCATCGTCCGCCGGCTCGGTTGATCGTAGGGGCCGCTTCAAGGACTCTTCTACGGCTCCGCGTGGGAAAAGACAACCGGCCGGCGTCTTGCGGTTTACCTGCGTCCCGTCCTCCTGGTAAAGTCTCACGCCGGGGCTTTTGGTGGACCATAGCGCATGGGCCGTTTTTCGCGCAACATTCTGATCGCTCTGTTCGTGCTGGGCATCGCTCTCCGCGTCCGGCAATATTCGGCCTTTACTTCTTATTGGTATGACGAGGCCTATCTTCTACTAAACATCTTCCATAAATCGTTTATCGGCCTGCTTGGCCCGTTACGAGACGATCAGGCGGCGCCGCCGCTGTTTTTGTGGCTGTTGCGCGGGCTGTATCGGCTCGTGGGAGGGGCCGAGGGTTGGATGCGCCTACCGGCCTTGGCGGCGAGCGTGGCCGGCTTGCTTGTCATGGCGCCCTTGGCTCGGCGCATCGCCGGCCGGCACAGCTGGTTGTGGTCGGTCGCCTTTTGTGCTCTGGGCCATCACGCCGCCGCTCACGCCGGCGAGGTCAAACCGTATGCGTTCGATTTTCTGATGACTGAGGCAATTCTGCTGGCGACCCTCTCCTGCCAGCATTTCGACCGGAATCTCTGGCCGAAAATTGTTCTGAGCCTTCTGGCCGTGCTGGCGCCGTGGGTGTCGTACCCTGCGATATTCGTTCTCGGTGCCGCGAGCATGGCCCTGATGGTTCATGCTTTCCGACACCGATGCTCCGCTCATGCCAGGTCACGCTTCACCCTTGCTTGCGCGGCGGGCTGTTTATCCATCCTGTCGAGTTTCATTTTGTGGCAGCTGGTCATCCGTCATCAGGCGACCTCGGCACTGCGCACGTACTGGGCCTCGTCGTTTCTTGATTTGTCCTCAGCGGGGGCTGCGGCGGCATCGATTGGACGCTCTCTCATCGAGATCGGCAATTACGGCACGCGCGAGATGGGTTTGCCGCTGGTGGCACTATCGCTGGTCGGGGCAGCATCCCTCCGGCATCGGCCGGCGCGATTAGTGCTATTGGTAGGGCCGTTCGTTCTGGCGTTCCTCGCCTCCGCGCTGTGCCTCTATCCGCTCGGCGGGCGTTTGTTGTTTTTTCTGGTGCCGTGTCTGTGGCTGCTCGCGGCGCGTGGTATTGATGTCTTGAGCCAGCGTCTGCCCCACCGTCTGGCGTGGGTGGGCTGGATCCTGCCGGCGGCACTACTATTCCCGGCCGCGTTATCGGCGGAGCGGCTATTTAGTGGAGTGACACCACGTTGTCAATTCCGTGAGGCCTTTGCCTACGTTGAGGCACACCGCGACTCCGGCGATGTTTTATGGGTATCGCATCCGCAGGTCTACGAGGTGTATCAGGGCCGAGCGCCCGATCTCTGCGCGTATTCGCCGCCGGAGATGGTCGAGCAAGTGGCACGGACAAGACGATTATGGATGGTCTGCGCCGTCGCCGGCTCGCGCGAACGCTACACCGCCGCCGAGACGGTGTTGCGGGTGAAAGCCGCCTCGCCCATCATCCTGGACCGCCGCCGTTTCCGGGGATTGGAAGTGGTCCTCTACGGCCCGTCAACCGAAAAGGGATCATTGCTCTCTTCGGTCAAAGGAGAGCAATGATCCCTTCTTTTATCGTTTACTTGACTTTCGGCTGTTTGGCTTTTGCCTGGGCCAACCACAGCTGCGCCTCCAGCCGATACCATTCGGTTTCGGATTCCGCCTTGGGTTGTAGCAAATCTTTGTTTACCATCTTCACCCGCTTTTGCAGGTCCGTCATACGCTTGAGGTGGGCTTCCAGAGCGGCGATCTGCTCCTCGTACTTGGAGCTAAGATCTCGTTGGGCCTGGAGCAAGCGAACCGACCACGTGTAGACATCCTCCGGCTTGCCGACCAGGATGAGGACATTTCCAAACCGCTGGGTCCGCCCAAGCTCCTCCCAGGCCTCGTGATAAGCCTTCTCAGCCACGGCGACGCGGGCCTTTAGAAGAGCCGTCACTTCTTCTGCCGCCTTCGTATCCTTGGCGGGTTCCGGTTTCTTTTCTTCCTTCTTTGCCTCAGCTTTCTTGTCTTCCTTCTTGGTGTCTGCCTTTTTCTCCTCTTTCTTGGGCGCGGCCTTCTTGTCGTCCTTCTTCGGTTCCGCCTTCGCTAGTTTCTTGGGTTCCAAATCCAACATGGAGCCGCGGTTGATGTCCACGACTGGGACCGCCTGCTTGAGCCTGGCCGCGCCGGAATCCGTCACCTTCGTCTGCCATACATAAAGGTGCTTGAGCTTTTTCATGCCCTCAAGGTTCACCAGGCCGGCGTCGCTGACAGCCGTGCCGTACAGATTCAGGTATTCGAGGTTGATCAATCCTTTAAGGTTCTCCAGACCCTTATCGGTGATTTTCGTTTTCTCCAGGTGTAGATGCGTTAGTTCCGTCAACGGTTTCAGGTGGACCAGTTGCGCGTCCGTCACCGGTTGGCCGCGTAAGTCGAGATGGACGAGGCCCTTAAGATCCTTGAGCACGGCTAGGTGCTCATCGCTGAATTTGCCGTCGTTCTGGATGTACGATACTTCCAAATGCTGATCATTCTGCGCTATCTCCAGGGCCAAGCCCCCGAGCTGGCGAATCTTCGCGAGCGCTTTCTTGCCCGCTTCGGTCTGCACGACAGGGGCCGGCGCCGGCGTATCCGCGGCAATAAGGCCGATCGTCAAGATGCACAACAACGCAATGGACATCAACTTGTACATGGGTGAATATCTCCACTGGACGCAGGTTGGGAATCAATGCCTCGCTGTCCCTCCTCAAAGTTCTACCGCAAACGAGGGCGAATCAACAGATTATTTTCAGGGTATTTGATTACCCCAGGCTAAAGCGGTACCGTTTCCCTGCCTGCCACCGCTCATCTGCCAGTTGGCTGATGACCGGTTCACCGGAGAGGTTCACTTGACAAAGGAGCTGAACGCGAGCATATCCCAAATGAGAATGGGAGAGGATCGCTAGCGAATGGAGTCCCCTCATGAAACTTGCACACCTACTCTCGATCTCGATGTTGCTGGCCCTGTCGTCCACGGTGAGCGCAGCCGTGGACCTGAAGATCCTCGAACGCAAGATTGTCAAGGAACCTGTTTATCGCACCAAACCGAAATACTGCCTGCTCGTCTTCGGCCCGGAGGCAAAGACGCACATTTGGCTGGTGCAGGACGGCGACACGCTCTACGTCGACCGAAACGGCAATGGCGATCTGACCGAGGCGGACGAAAAAGTCACTGCCGACAAGCAAGAGAACGCCGGTGACGAAGCATCTACCTTCAAGGCCGGCGATCTCCGCGACGGTAAGCGGCTGCATAAGGACTTGACTCTCACCGTTATGAAGATCGATTATCTCGCTGAGCGCTACGATGCTGTCAAGGAATTGCTGAAAAAGGCCCCCAAGGCACGAGGCTACGCCCTCAATTTGGAAGTGGAGATGCCCGGCCGCAAAGGTATCAGTACGGGAGGCCGCGTCTACCAATTGTCTTTTATCGATAGCACGGGCGTTCTGCAATTCGCCGAGAGGCCCCAAGACGCGCCGATTCTCCATTTCGGCGGACCTTTGCAAGTTACCCTATTCGGTAAGGAACAACTGACGATTGATCGGGAGAAAGATGTGGTTCTCGGTTTTGGCTCCGCAGGGGTTGGACCGGGGAGCTTTACCTGGACGATCTATGAGAACGTCGTCCCTAAGGATATATTTCCGACTCTGGATATCGTCTATCCGCCCAAGCATCCGGGCGAGGCTCCGCTCCGCGAGCATTATGAGCTGAAGCAACGATGCTGAGGGATCAACCTGCACGGCCCGGTTCGGGTCCCGCAAACCGTGGGTGCCGGCAACGCCAAAGTCACGATCGCTTTCGATAACTGGAAGGACGGCGGCATCGCTTCGACGCATCACGAGATTCCGGTGGTTTCTCCGGGTTCACTGCATGTCAAACGGGAAGCCGTGTCCTCGCGGCTCAAAGGCGAGCTGATCCATCCGAACGAGACCGGCTCGATCCACGAGCTGAAGTTATCGTCGGATGGCACGCGAATCCTCGCTGCCGATTATCCCGGAGTGGTTGCAGTCTGGGACGTTGCCACCGGCAAGCGGTTGACCACCATCGAGACCGGCTCAGATACTTTCGCCGTCTCGCCGGACTGGCGAATGCTGTTCGCGGGATTCGGGAAAATCAACCATGAGCAGGTGGAGAAAGACGGCAAATGGGTGAATCGCTGGAACGTCGAAGGCGAGGTCCGCGCCTGGAGTCTGGACGATGGCAAAATGGTGCGAACATACAAGCACCTGTCGCCGAAGGGCATCCTGTCGATGCAGCTTTCGCCGGATGGCACGAAGTTCCTCACGCTCGATGGTTTGTCCGGCATTTATGAGGGAGCCTGCAAACAGAGCACCAGCCTATGGGACGTGAAGAGCGGTGAATGCCAGACGCTAAAGGGGCTGAACCGTCGCGGTGTTTTCTCTCCAGATGGAAAAACCGTGGCTTCTTCAGCGTGCAGCGAGGACGGGTATTCTCATGAGCTGAAGCTGATCGATGCCGCCTCCGGCCGCGAAAAATGGTCCACTCCCATCGCGGACAAGAATGCCTTGGTGAGCATCGGAAACTTTTCGCGGGATTGGCGCCTCATCTTTGGGGAGGAACGCATTTTCGATCGTCCGACGAGTTCCAGCTGGCGATCGTGGATGAAGTGGTGGGATGCCGACACCGGCCGCGAGGTCGCCTCCTTCGAGGGAGGCAAACACGACTCCTTCAGGGATTACCGCTCTTCTCCGGATGGGCAGATACTCGTCGTCCTCAACGATCGTGGCGATAAAAGGAAGCTATTCTTCTACTCGATTCCGGAAAAACGCTTGCTGCGAACCGTCCTCCTTTGCGAGAAAACCGAGGGACTTCAGCCCATCGCTTCCGCGCCGGTGTTCAGCCCGGACGGCAAATGGCTAGTGGTCATCACGCGCAGTTTTCCAGGAAAGATGGTGGGCGACAGTCTCGATCCGCGCGACCTGCCGCAGCCGCGTATCTTGCTGATCGAGACGGCCACGGGAGCAATCCGCGAGACGCTGATTGCACCGCAAGCCTTCACGAATCTGGCGTGTTTCAGTCCCGATGGTCGAACGCTGTTTACGGAAGGCCACGGCCGCATTCTGTTGTGGGATATGACGAAAATGCCCGATTAGCGACGCGATTGCGAAGAATCGCTAATCGAACACCTTGCTCTTTCCTCGTCCCGTACTGCTGTCAACGGCCTCAACAAATACATTTCCAGTGTCTCGTACCGAACCTGCCTGCCATTCGCCAGGACGGCGCCTCGTGGTAGAATTCTCTGCGTGGATTTGAATTCATTGCGGATGCAGCTTTTCGAGGAAGCTCATCGATGGAAGAAGAAATCATCCTTGGACGCGATGAAACCAATGAGGCGTTCAAGCGGTTCCTATCGCAATTTGACGCTCCGGCCTACATTCGTCGTGCCCGCGGCGTGCAAGCGGCACTGGATCAATTGCTCGAATACTGCCGAGGGCGGCGCGCGGAATGGCTGGAGTTCGCGAGGATGCGCATCGCCATGCTCCATGCCCTGGCCGGAGACTGGGACAACCTTCTTCCTTTCCTGGTGGATAAGGATCAGCTCGACATCCTCCGCTATCTCCTTGCCGCGCTGGCCTCGCCGCTTCGTGCCCCTGTTGAGCCGACTTCGTCGTCGCACGTCCTGCGGCGAGCGCTGCGCGAATTGCACGAGAGCCTGGAACGCTTCAACCAACGCTGGCAAACCTTCCTGACGGGCGTGGACCTTACCGCTGTCAACGAGCTGCGCGATGGCTACAACCGCTACTATGTGCTGGAAAAAGAATGTGCCGTTCGCTCGGCCCGTATCGCGCGGCAAGGCTTTGCTCCCCTGCCCCCGCTGACCCTCGACGATCTTGTGTCTCAATTTCCGCTCTTGCCTGTACCGCGGTTGCGCGATTAATCCGCTGAACGCAGACGCTTCTGCGAAGCAGCGCTAACCGAGTGGGACAAGCCGGCCAATTCCTCCTTAATGGCGATGCCGCTCGTCTGTCGCTGCCGCATCTGTTCCGCCAAGGCCATGATGCGCCGCGCCGCCTCCTCGTGACCGACGCCGCGAGCGTGGATGTTCGAGATGAGATTGCGCTGCGCATCGGTGTGACCCGGACGCGGACAATAGGCAAGATAGGCCGATAAGCTCTCCGCCGTGGCCAATCCCGGCCGTTCGCCGATGAGCAAAACAACAACTTCCGGATCGAGAATATCGCCAATATGGTTGAGAACGCCGACACGGCAATGCCGGATGAAGAAAGGGCGTCCGAAGCTCCAACCGCGCCGCCGCGCTTCTTCGTCGAGAAGCAGCAGTAGCGCGGGCACCTGGAGAGCGACCGCCGCCGCCGATAGCCCATCGCCGATTGCCACTTGAATGACGCACTTTGTTGGGCATTCCTTGCGGATCAATTCCCGCGAGGCATCGTCGAGGCGCCGGCCAAGATCGGGCCGCAAAAGATATTCTTGCTTCGAGCCGGCGCGCGTGCGTACCTCGAATAGCTGAAATTGCCGCACGAGATCGATGCCGAGATCGCGCGCCATTTCGATTTCCGCGTGGACCGCATCAAGGGCAGCGGCATGATCGCGGCGCAGTTCCAGTTGCGTGGCTGTGCGATAGGAGGGGCCGGCGCGGCCGACGAGGATGCGTGCCGGTGTGCGGGCGCGGACGGCGGCGAGCAATTCCGAATACCGTGGTACCAGCGATTCAGACATTCAACACTTCGCCTCCACTTCGTCCAGTCTACGTTGCAAGCACTCCACGAGTCGGGAGAGGACTTTGACCATCTCATAGAGTCCATGCGCGGAAGCCAGGGACCGTTGAATGTAATGCTGCTCGTCGGGAGTCAACCGAGACCAGCACTCACTCAAGTCGGGGAGATTCACAGATTGAATGTTGCGGAGACGTTGCTTGTCATCACTGGCGGTGACAGAATCGAGCCAAGACCCGACTTCCCTGGTCCCATCAGCAGTTCCACCGTCCCACTCGCTCCGCCTCTGGATCATTTCATGCACCAATTGCTCATTCAAGAAGGCGTAGCGAAGGTCATCGTGCTGATAGTCATCGATCGGATTCAGGCCACGAACAATCGGAATACCGAAGGCTTCGCGGAAATATGCCTGGATTAGCGAGTGAATGTTTCGCTCTCCAGTGTGACTCTCGACAATGTGTCGGATGAGCCGCGATGGTGTGGCCCCATGTTTGAACATGTCTCGAAGTTCCTTGATGACTTCAGCATGAGTATTCATCAGTGTCTCCTTCGGATGGCAATGAAGGCCGCGCCTTACCGGCTGAATTCGACGCGAATGGTGTCGTAGTTTCCTTGTGCTCCCAGAGGCGCCTCCTCGATTACTGTCACTTTATCGTATCCATACTCGGATGCCCGAAGTCCAGTCCAAGTGAGAGGAGCCGCATCCTTGACCTTCAATCCAGCAGCAGTCGCGCGATTCACTTGGTCGATGTTAGTAGTCAACCCACTAGCCCTGCTCCAGGTGCCCTCGATGATCCTCACGCCTGCGCCGAAATTAGCCATCATAGCGGCGAAGAACTCTTTCCCTGAGACGGTGCTTCGTTCGCCAGTAGGGAGACGGGCGACGACCTCAAATCGCAAGACTCCGCTAATAAGTGTGGCGAAAATGTAAAAGCGCGGATCGTTCGTATCTTCGGCTCGAAACGTCGCGCCGCTCGCGGTTATGATGCTCAGGCTAGGATTTACTGGCGGATTATGCACGGGCGACACCAGCCTGAAATTCCAACAAGCGCTCAACTCCTTGCAACAGCAGTCGCCGCCCCTCCTCCTCGCTTCGCATCAGCCGCCCCTGTCGGAAGATGCCGCGTTCCTCTAGCCACGCTGCGAACTCCGGCGCCGGCCGCAATCCCAACAATTGCCGCACACCGGCCGCATCATGATAGCTCGTCGATTGGTAATTAAGCATGACATCATCGGCGCAGGGCACGCCCATGAAATAATTGCAGCCCGCCAGCGCCAACAGCAGCAACAGATTGTCCGCCGAGTTCTGATCGGCCGCCGCGTGATTGGTGTAACAGACATCGACGCCCATCGGCAGGCCCAGCAATTTGCCCATAAAGTGGTCCTCAAGACCGGCGCGGATGATCTGCCGTTCGTCAAAAAGATATTCCGGCCCGATGAAACCGACGACGCTGTTTATCAGGAAAGGCTCAAAGGCCCGTGCCACGCCGTAAGCCCGCGCTTCCAACGTTAGTTGATCGATGCCGTGATGCGCGTCGGCGGACAGCGCGCTGCCCTGGCCGGTCTCGAAATACATCACGTTGTCGCCGACCCATTGGACATTGCGGCGGCGATGGCTTTCCAGCGCGCGCTCGCGTCCTTCTTGCAGCAGCGATAGATTGACGCCAAAGGAAGCATTGGCGGCCTGCGTCCCGGCGATGGATTGAAACAGCAGATCCACCGGCGCGCCGCGGTCCAGGCAGGCAAGCTGCGTTGTGATATGGGCCAGGCAGCACGCCTGCGTCGGCACCGACAGCGTGGCGATGAGGCGATCGAGTCCATGCAAGATGGCGGATACCGTCTCGACCGATTCGGTCGCTGGATTGACGCCGATTACCGCGTCGCCGCAGCCGAACAGCAGGCCATCGACCGCGGCCAAGAGAATGCCGCCGAGATCGTCGGCGGGGTGATTGGGCTGCACGCGGATGCCGAGGACGCCGCGCTGCCCCATCGTGTTGCGGCAGCGCGTGATGTTGCGGATTTTGCTCGCGGCGAACACGAGATCCTTATTGCTCATGAGTTTGGCCACGGCCGCGGCGAGATCGGGATGGATGGCCCGCTGGATCGCGCGGATCTCTTCCTCGCCCACGGCATCGTCGAGCAGATGCTCGCGAAACTCGCCGACGGTCATGCTACGGAGCGGTTGGAACGCCTCGACATCGAGTGTGTCCAGAAGGAAGCGGCTGACATCGTCCTGATCGGGATCGAGGAGCGGGCGACCCACAATGTCGCCCAGAGGCACATCAGCGAGGACGAGTTTTGCGGCAACGCGCTCGCGCTCGGAGCGAGCGGCCAAACCGGCGAGCTGGTCGCCGGATTTTTCTTCATTGGCGCGGGCAAACACTTCACGCAGGTCGGCGAAGGAAAAATGCTCTCCGCGGATGGTTGTTTGATACGCCATGATCGATCCTCAGGAATTGAGACGCATCGCTGGGTGCATTCTGGCACGGAATGCGTTCGGCCGCCAGCCCGCCGGACGATCTTGCATAAATCCGCGAATCGGGAAAAGATAACAACGGATGCTAGGCGTCCCTGACAGGGAGGTGGAGCGTGAAAGTCTCTTATTTACGTGCCGATGCGCCAGGGCGCAAGATGCGCCCTCGCGTGGTGCTGACTCCATTGGCGGTGTTGGCAATCCTTTTGCCGGCAGCAACATTCACCGGGCGAGCCGAGCCGCCTGATCCCTGGAGCGAGCGGCCGAACACGATGGCCATCCCCCGCCTCATTGCTCAACTAGGCAGCGGCGAATTCAGCGAGCGCGAGTGGGCGAGTCAACGGCTCGGTGAAATCGGCGAACCCGCCTTGCCGCGTTTGCGTGCCGCGCTGAAAAACTCGGATTTGGAGGTACGTTTCCGCGCCCGCGATGTGCTTCACGACATCCGTCATCGTCTGTATGGACAGCGTCTTTCGCTGGAGGGACATGGCGATGTGGTTGTGAGCGTCGCCGTTTCGCCGGACGGCCGCCGTGTTCTTTCCGGTGGCAACGATGGCACCATTCGCCTTTGGGATCTGGAGACCGGGAAGCAGATCCGGCAGCTGCGCGGCCATCATGGCTCGATCTGGGCGGTGGCATTCGCGCCGGACGGCAAGCGCGCCCTGGCCGGCGGACAGGCCCGTGGGCTTGCTTTGTACGATCTGTTCACGGGCGAGCAGATGTGTTCGTTCGGCCCTCATCCCGATGCCGTTCGCGCCGTCGCCTTCACGTCCGATGGCCGCCGGGCCTTGTCGGGCTGCTTCGACAAGATTCTGCGTCTGTGGGATGTTGAAACAGGCAAACTGCTGCGCGAATTTAAGGGACATGACGACTCGATAATGTGTGTTTCCTGCTCGCCCGACGGCCGCCGTGCTCTAACAGGCGGACTCGATAAAGATCGCACGATTCGTTTGTGGGACCTGGACAGCGGGCACGAGCTGCGCCGATTCAGCGGCCATCGCGAACGCATCATGAGCGTGGCTTTTTCGCCGGATGGCAGGCAAGCGGTTTCCGGCTGCTGGGATTCCACCCTTCGTTTGTGGGACTTGCAAACGGGCGCGGAAGTGCGCTGCTTTCGCGGTCACAATGCACACGTCTACGCCGTGGCGTTTTCGCCCAGCGGCAAGCATATTGTCTCCGGCGATGAAAGCGGCGCTCTGTTCGTGTGGGACGCGGCCAGCGGCGAGTATCTCGATACTTTCGAGCCGGGGCACAAAGGCCACATAAGCGGCCTCGCCCTGACCCGCCGCGGCCGCCGGCTGGTCTCGTGCGGCGGCGATCGGATGGTGCGCGTTTGGCTGGCGCCGGAGTGAACCTATGTATTCGGAGCCGCGACCGTAAGGGAGCGATGGGACTCATGGCGACGCTTTTGGTTGTCGATGACGAGGCGTCGATTTTGCTCGCTTTTCGCAGGGCGTTCCGCGAGCCGGACGTCACCGTTCTCACCGCCGAAACCGCCGCCAAAGGGCTGAGTATCGCCCGCGAGCAACATCCGGATGTCATCGTCCTCGACGTACATTTGCCGGACATGACTGGCCTCGATATGCTGCGGAGGCTGCACGAGCTGGATGCACGCAGTCCAGTGCTGTTCATTACCGGCCGAAGCACGACTGATACGGCCATTGAGGCGATGAAACTCGGCGCCTTCGAGTATTTGCTTAAACCACTGGAGCTGAGTACGCTGCGTCAGGCGATCGAGCGCGCCTTGGCCATGAGCCGGCTCATGCACGTTCCCACCGTGCTGGCAGCCGCGGGCGATGTGGACGATCGCTCTGATGCGATCGTCGGCGTCTGTCCGGCCATGCAGGAAGTTTACAAGGCCATCGGCCGGGTCGCCGCCCAAGACGTGACGGTGCTCATCACCGGCGAAAGCGGCACCGGCAAGGAACTGGTTGCCCGCGCGCTATATCAACACAGCCATCGCTCTGCTGGGCCGTTTCTGCCCATTAGCTGCGCGGCCATCCCGGAGCATCTTTTGGAGAGCGAATTATTCGGGCATGAGAAAGGTGCTTTTACCGGGGCCGACCGGCGCCGGATCGGTAAGTTTGAGCAGTGCCACGGCGGGACACTCTTCCTCGATGAAGTCGGCACGATGAGTCCCTTGACGCAGAGCAAGCTGCTCCGCGTCTTGCAGGAGAAGATGTTTGAGCGCCTGGGCGGCAACGAGACGATCCACTCGGATGTGCGCGTCCTAGCGGCGACGAACGCTAACCTGGACGAAGCCGTCGCCGCCGGTCACTTTCGCCTGGATCTGTTTTATCGGCTGAGCGTCTTCACCATCCATCTGCCGCCGTTGCGTGAACGCGGCGACGACCTGCAATTGCTGATCGGCCACTACCTTCGCCGCTTCAACCGCGAGCTAGGTAAGGACGTGCAGGGTGTTTCTCCCGAAGCATTGGCGATGCTGCGCCGTTATCCGTGGCCGGGCAATGTGCGCGAGCTGCAAAGCGTCCTCAAGCAAGCGCTATTGCAGGCAGCCGGCCCTGTGCTTGTGCCGGACTTCCTGCCAGCGAGCGTCACCGGAACATCTGCCTCCATCACGAAATTCGAGGAGATGTCTCCTGAAACGCGATTGGATCAATTCATCGAGGCACGACTGCAAGCCGGATCGCAGGATTTGTACGCGGAGGCTCTGGAGCGCCTGGAGCGATTATTGCTGACGCGGGTGCTCCGCCACACGGGCGGCAATCAATTGCAAGCAGCCAAGATTCTCGGCATCACACGCGGAAGCCTGCGAAGCAAAATTCGTGATCTCGGCATCCGCATCGACCGCACTATCAGCAGCGGCGATGACGAGGAGAGCTGATCGCCAACTCGAAAGTAACGCGACATCATTTTTTCGCTTTGACGTCTTCGCTCGATGAGCCGAATCGGTCGGGAAGGGTGATGCGGACACTTCCGGCGGAAGATCGATCGGATGAGTCGACCCGCAACGCTAGCATGAGCGACCTTGTTGGCGCCGCGGACTGGTAGCATCTCCACTGCTCCGCTAAGATACCACGACGATTGCTCTGCAACTGTCGAAGGGTTCACAGGTGCCAACGATGACTTCCCCGCAAGGTCGCCGAGAAAACGCCGCTCGGTCCACGCCGCGTATGTCGAAGGCGGAACGCAAACGCCAGCTGCTCGCCCATGCCAAGAACCTTTTCGTCACGCAGGGCTATCACGCCACCACCACCGAAAAAATCGCTCAAGCCGCCGGCGTTAGCGAACCCGTCCTTTATCGACACTTTGCCAATAAAAAGGCCCTTTTCCTCGAAGTACTCGAAGAGATCCGCGCCGCCACCCTGCAACGCTGGAACGCCGAAACGTCCAGCTTGACCGATCCGCTTGCCAAGCTGCACGCCATTGCCGACATGTACCTCGGCTCGACCCGCGAACATGCGGTTGAATATCGCATCATGCACCGCACCTTGGTCGAAACCGACGACGAGGAAATCGTCGCCTTGTTGCGTTCGTTTTATCTCGATAGCGAGGCGTTGCTGACGAAGATCATTGATGAGGGGCAACAAGCCGGCGTCTTCCGGCGTTCGCTCGATCCGCGCGTCGGCGCCTGGGAGATGATCCGCGCTGCCCTGGGATATACGCTGACGTTGCCCTTGGGCATTCCCCTGCTCACCGAGGAAAACTACATCCCTCAGGCCATCGATTGCCTGCTGCACTGTTTGTTAAAAACAGATGTCTGATCGGAGAAATCCTTCCAATCATTTCAGAATTGGACCAGGCTCCAGGTGTGAACTAACCTTTGGATGCTGGAGGTTTGTGATTGCGCCTATTTCGCCAATAGCCGCTGCATCAGGTGGAAATCGTGGGCCACGAAGAAGTGTTTGGCTCATCTTCGAGCAAATGGACGCACGAACCGGGTTCGTTGCCCATTCCCGGCTATCGTTTGCTCGAACCATTGGGCAAGGGCGGCTTTGGCGAAGTCTGGAAGTGCGAAGCGCCCGGCGGACTCGTTAAGGCCGTAAAATTCGTTCCCAACCAAAATGAGGAGAGCGGGCCGGCCGACCAGGAACGGCAAGCTCTCGAGCTAATCAAATCCATCCGCCACCCCTTTATTCTATCGCTGGAGCGCGTCGAAATCGTCGATGGCGTGCTGGTCATCGTCACCGAGTTGGCCGACAAGAGCCTGCATGCCTTGCTGGGGGATTATCAAGCGCAACAACTGCCCGGCATTCCGCGCGAGGAACTGTTGGGCTATCTGCTGGAAGCGGCCGAGGCGCTGGATTGGATGAACTTCCGCCATCGCTTGCAGCACTTGGACATCAAGCCCCATAATCTGTTCTTGGTCAGCAATCATGTCAAAGTGGCCGATTTCGGTCTCGTGGATCGCCTCACGGATGCCGAGAAGACCCCTGCCAATCAGCGTCAAGGCGGGGTCACGCCGCTGTACGCGTCTCCGGAATTGCTGCGCGGCCGGGTCAGCCGCAATTGCGATCAATACAGTTTGGCCATCGTTTATCAGCAGCTGCTCACCGGCACGGTACCGTTCTGGTCGCAGAACCTCTATCAGCTGATGGTCCTCCACATGACCGAGGAGCCGAACTTAACGCCCTTGCCGGTGCATGATCGCCCGATCGTGGCCCGCGCTCTGTCCAAGCGCTCGGAGGATCGTTATCCGTCGTGCCAGGATTTCATCCAGGCTTTGGTCTGCGGCCAAACCACGGAGAGACCCAATCCGCCGCGGCGTTCGGCCTTGGTGAAACAATTCGTCCCGGAGTCTGCTTCTCGTTCGCCGAAATCGGCGGCTACTCCGCAACCGCCGGCGAAGCGAGGTTCGACGGGGGGCGGCAGCGGCGATACTCAGATGGAAACGCCGCAGCTGGGCAGATCCTCTCGCTCGGCGCGCTGCGAATCTCAAGATGCGGATACTCCCTCCTCGGCTCCGATGCCGACTTGTGTCTCAGTACCAGGCTACCGATTCCTGGAATGCGTCAGCCAGACACCATTAGGCGACATCTGGAAAGTAGAGGACGCGCAGGGGCAGCTTCGCCGCGCTCTCTGTCTGCCCAGCTTCGTCGATCGAGATCCCGCCCTTATCGACCGTCTGCAACAACTGATCCATCCGGTCCTGCCTCTCCTGGAGGCGTACTGGAGTCCGGCCGGACGATTGGTATTGGTCACGGAGGAGTTTGATCAGACGCTGCGCGATCGGCTGGAGATTTGCCAGAAAGAGGGCTTGCCGGGTATTCCGCGCGAGGAATTGCTCGGCTATCTACGTTCCGCGGCCGAGGCGATTGATGCGCTCTATGTCGAACACCATCTGCCGCACCTGGGACTGAATCCGCGGAACCTGATGCTGCGGGATGAAAAGCTCTGGTTGCTGGACTACGGTTTTGTGCCCTTGTTCTGGCTGCCGACGGGCCAGACCGGAGGCAGTCTTAATGGACGCTATGCGGCGCCGGAGTTGTTCCTGAAACCGGATTTGCGGGGCGCATCGCCGGGCGAGGAAGCGCGAGCGGTATTGATGGAGCGTGGAGGACCGGCCGCCGATCAATTCAGCCTGGCTCTTATCTACGCGGAGATGCTCAACGGCATAACGCCGAACTTGCCGCGATTTGCA
>DASRBG010000207.1:0-10668 GCA_035653735.1 Gemmataceae bacterium | reverse complement strand
AAATCATCCGTGAATTTCAGCCGCACACCATCATTCATTTTGCCGAGCAGCGTGCGGCCCCCTATTCCATGAAATCGTCGCGGCACAAACGTTACACCGTGGATAACAATATCAATGCCACGCATAATGTGTTGACGGCCGTGGTCGAGAGCCGGCTCGATATTCATCTCGTTCACCTGGGCACGATGGGTGTCTACGGCTATGGCGCGACGGGAGAGCGGATTCCCGAAGGCTACTTGTCCGTCAGTGTGGAAACGGACAATGGCACACGTAAGGACCTGGAAATCCTTCACCCCGCCTATCCAGGCAGTGTCTATCACATGACCAAGGTGCTGGATCAAATGATGTTCCAGTATTACAACGCCAACGACGGCGTCCGCATCACCGACTTACATCAAGGGATCATCTGGGGTACGCAGACGGAGGAGACCGCGCAGGACGTTCGGCTGATCAATCGTTTTGATTACGATGGCGATTACGGTACGGTGCTGAACCGCTTTTTGATGCAAGCGGCCATTGGTCATCCTCTGACCGTGCATGGCAGCGGCGGGCAAAAGCGTGCCTTCATCCACATCCAGGACACGGTCCGTTGTGTGGAGCTGGCGGTAACCAATCCGCCCGCGGCCGGCGAGCGGGTGCGCATTATCAATCAGATGACGGAGACGCACCGCGTCGGCGACCTGGCCCGCATCGTGGCCGATTTGACGGGGGCCGAGATTCGCCAGGTGGACAATCCACGGAAGGAGGCAGCCTCGAACGATCTGGATGTCTCCAACGCGACGTTGCTGAACCTGGGTCTGGCCCCGATCACGTTGAGCGACGGCCTGCTGCGCGAGATCACGGACATTGCTCGCGTCTATGCCGATCGCTGCGATTGGAGCAAAATTCCGGCGACCGCGCGGTGGACAACTACACAGCGACGACAGATGACAAACCCACGGATCGAAACCCCGATTAGCCGGCCCTCAGAACTCACGTCACGACTGGCGGTTCGCCAAGGGTGACGCCGAGCGTTTCCTCGCACCAGAGGGCAACGGGGAACAACGCGCTCTCGCTCCCAGGCCGACCGACGAGCTGAATGGCCAGGGGCAGGCCGTCGGGAGAGAGGCCGGCGGGGAAGGAGATGGTGGGGAAGCCCGTGTAGCTCCACGGCGAGTTGAACGCGGGATCGCCGGTGCTGCCGGCGTCCGGGGCGGGGGTGGTGGTGGCCGGCGTCAGCAGGGCGTCGATGCTGTCGAAACAAGGCTCCATTTCGGTGCGCAAAAGTTTTTGATGTTCCTTGCAGCGCGCGTATTCCGGGGCGGGGCAGCTCAAACCTTCTTCCAGGAGCTTGCGAATCCACGGATCGTAATCTTCCGGGTGGCGCCGCAAGCGCTCTTGATGGAAGGCCGCCGACTCGACTGCCATGATCGTGCGATGACGCGGCAACACTTCGGCAAACGCTGCTGGTTCGGGCACATCAACTATCGTTGAGCCCGTTTTTTCCAGACGAGTGCAGACTTGGCGCATCATCTCGGCCACGGACGAGTCGGCCCGATGATCGAAGAGACCACGAAATCGCCCCAAGCGCGGCGCAGGCGAACGGCCGGCGTCAGCCGGCTGGTGGGACGCGTCCCACCAGCCGGCTGACGCCGGCCGTTCGCCGATCGCTTGCAACAAAATGGCCAGGTCGCGGACGCAACGAGCCAACGGGCCGACGTGATCCAGCGATGGGGCCAGCGGCACAACGCCATCGACGCTGATGCGGCCGAAGGTTGGCTTGCAGCCGGCGACGCCGCAGTACGAGGCGGGCCGAGTGATCGAACCGCCCGTCTGTGAACCGAGAGCGCCCAGACACATGCCGCATGCCAACGCCGCCGCCGAGCCGCTGCTCGATCCGCCCGGCGTCCGCGCCGGGTTCCACGGATTGCGCGTCGGCGGCGGATCGAAGCTGGCGTACTGTGTTGTCACCGTCTTGCCCAGGAACACCGCGCCCGCTTGCCGCAGACGCCGTACCACCACGGCGTCCTGGCGGGCGATGCTGTTTTTCCATAAGCGCGAGCCGGCAGCAGTGGGCCAATCGAAGACGTCGAAGATGTCCTTGATCGCCAGCGGAATGCCGTGCAGTGGGCCGCGCCAGCCGCCGCGTTCGATCTCGCGGGCACACTCCTCGGCGCGGGCCAGCGCTCCCTCGCCATCCACCAGGACCCAGGCACGGACGCGCTCCTCACTGCGCTGGATGCGTTCCAGGCACGATTTGACCAGATCAACCGGAGAGAGACGGCCGCGACGGATGTCCTCCGCGGCAGAATGGATGGAGGGAAGCATAGTTCTTAGTTTTCAGTTTTCAGTGTTCAGTTTTCAGTTCACCGCCGGGTTTCGCTATAACGGACAATGTATGCTGAACACTGAAAACTGAACACTGAAAACTCATGATTAAAGTTGCCATTCTCGGCGCCTCCGGTTACACGGCACTGGAACTTATCAAGATCCTTCTGCGCCATCCCCATGTTGAAATTGCCGCGGCGACTTCGCGGCAGACCGAGACGCCTCGCCTCGCCGAGCTGCATCCCAGTCTGACCGGACGCATCGACCTGCGCTGTGAGCCGTTCGATGCGGAGCGCCTGATCTCGCGCGGCGTGCAATGTGTTTTCGGTTGCCTGCCCCACGGGGCCAGCATGGCGACGCTGCCGGCTTTGTTGCAGCGCGGCATCCGTATCATCGATCTCAGCGCCGATTATCGTTTGCGCGATCCGAACATCTACGCCCAGTGGTATGGCGAAAGCCACGCCGATTTGAAGCATCTGGCCCAGGCGGTGTATGGACTGCCGGAAATCTATGGCGACACCATCGCCGCTGCTCAGCTCATCGCCAATCCTGGCTGCTATCCGCAGACCGGCATCCTGGGTCTGGCACCGCTAGTTGCCGGCCACTATATCGAGCCGCGCCGCATCATCATCGATAGCAAGAGCGGTGTGTCGGGGGCGGGGCGAACGCCCAAGCTGGCCTCGCATTTCCCCGAGTGTAATGAGAGCGTGTCCGCGTATCAGGTCGGCAAGCACCGGCATACGCCGGAGATCGAGCAAGTGCTGGCCGACGTGGGCGGCGAACCTATTGATGTGATCTTTACGCCGCACCTGATCCCGATGGACCGCGGCATTTTCTCGACCATCTATGCCATGCCGCGCCGGTCGATGTCCGAACGCGAGCTGCTGGAGATGTACCGCTCGTATTATGCTCGCGCTCCGTTTGTTCGCGTGGCCGAGCATTTGCCCGCGACGAAGGACTGCGCCGGCACGAACTTTTTCGATGTCACTGTGCGCGTGGTGCGCGATGCCATCGTCGTTTTGGCATGCGAGGATAACCTGGTGCGCGGGGCCAGCGGCGTGGCCGTGCAGAACTTCAACCGCATGTTTGGCTATGAGGAGCGAACGGCTTTGTTGTGAGAAGGGAAGTGGAGCCGACGGGGATCGAACCCGTAACCTTGGCATTGCGAACGCCACGCTCTCCCAGTTGAGCTACGGCCCCAAAAACATGAGAGACTGAGGGATTATAGGAACTTCCTCTCCTTGCCAGCAAGGGCGGATTCCTGGCGACCAATCGGCTGACGCCAGCCGTTCGCCTATTTTGCCAGGCGTTGATACAGCGTGCCATCGAACTGCGGCGATTTCAGGCGTTTCAGAACTTCCTCAGCTCGTGATGGATCGTTGCGCGGCGGCTTGTCGAATAATTGCGACAGATAATACAGCGCCTTGGCGTGCTCCTCCTTGTCCTGATTGTAGAGCATATCGACCTTGCAATATTCCCAGAATGCCTGGGCGTCGTCGCCCTTGGCGCGGTGGTAATCGCCCAGGGCATTGTGGACCAGGGCGCGCAGGCTTCCGTCGTTGCCGCCGTGGAGAATCTGCTCCAGCGCCGGTTGGACGCCGTCGAGGTTGCCCTTCTGGGCGATCCGCGATTGGATCAAGTACACCTCCACGAAGGCGCGCTGGGGGTCATCAGGGGGCATGGCGGCCTGGACCTGTTTTAGCTTCTCCTCGGCCTCGCGGAGCCTTGGGACACGCATTAACAAACGAGCGCTCTTGAGCTGGCCCTGTAATTTCATGGCCGGAGCGAGACCAGGCAACTCGGCAAGATCGGAGTAGGTTTTGCTCGCGGCCTGGATATCGCCTTTGTCTTCCTGTAGCGACGCCAGCAATTGCAGGGCGGGCACGATCTCCCAGCCATCCGAGAAAGCGGTCTTATAGCTATTCAAAGCCGTGAAAGCGGCATCGCGGAGGCTGGCATCGTTCTGGGCGAGCAACGCCGCCGTCTGGGCGATGCGGAACTGCAAATACCGATTGACCGAGGGGATGCTCCGCAATCGGTCGTTGTTGGCTAGCTCACGAAAGGCGAACAAGGCCGACTCAAGTCCATCCGCCTTCCTCTTTCCGGCCGGCTCCGGCAGCGCGCGCGCGAGCTTGGAATCCCCGGTGTGATAATCCGCTTTGCCCACGACATCGATACCATCGCCGTAGTCAACCGCGCGGATGTGCAGAACGGGGATGGTTTTGGTCTCGCCCTTGTCCGTTCTCATCTTGATGCCCACGGGCGATTCTTCCTGAATCGTGCCGAAAACGGCTTCGTCTTGTTTTTTTCCTGGCTGACGAAAGTACACGGTGTCTTTTTCCCTGGCCCAGACGGAGTGCCCGGCGCTAAGCACAAAGCCCGCGAAAACCAAGGTCAAGGCAAAGCGCTGCATGCTGATCGCTCCTATTTGCTACCCTTGAGGGCGGTGTATTGTTCGCGCAGATCCGTCTCTTTTTCCAGCAGTTCGTCGAACCGCTTTTTCGATTCCTCGTTGCCGAAGCCGCCTTGCCGCTTCTCCAGGGAGATGAGTCGTTGGGCAGCGTCGCGGATCGCCTTGACCTTCTTCTCGGTGTTGTCCATGCGTTGGCCGTGTTTCAAGATGCAGTAGATCAAGTGATAATAGAAATCGAAATAGTATTCCTTGAGTTTGTTGTCGTCGAGCCGGCGAACCAGTTGATTGATGTAGCTATCGCAAAGCCGGGCGGCGTTGGCGTAGTCCTCGCGGTCCTCTAGAAGCAGCACCCGCATTTTCTGGGCGTCGAGGTTTTTGGCGCCCCAACCGGGTTTACCTCCCTTGCCTTTTAGGATTTCGTCGAGAAGCTGGCGTGCCTTGTCCGGCTCCTTGAGCTGTCGATATTCCTGAACGAGCAGCAATTGAATGGCATGATGCTCCCGCGCGTCCTTGGCCTCGGACTCCGCGGCGAAGGTCTCGAGCAAATCGGCAGCCTTCTTGTGTTCGTCCATGGCGGCGTAGCAACGGGCCAACAAATAGGCCAGCTTCGGCGTCGGCTTCTTCTGGCTCCCCGCAACTTCATTGAGAAGAGCGGTGAAGCCCGCCTGCGCTTTTTGGAGACTTTCCTTGTCGCCTTTCTTGCGCAGCTCCTCGATTTGTTGCGTGATGAGATTGACCAACGGCGAGAGAATGGCCGAGGAGTTATCGGCCCCCTTGTCGGCTTGCAGAGCTTGCAGCGCCTTGACGGCGGCGCGAGCGCGTTCCATGTTGTTGAGCTGGACATTGGCCCGCAGATCCAAAGCGATCACGCTCGGACCCAGGCCGCTGTCTTTGAACTGCGGCAGCTTGTCGGCGTTGAATTGATCTACCAGCACATCGAGCCGCCGGGCCACTTCCTGATACTTGGCGGCTTTGAAGTCGAGATCCGCCTGGAGGGCCGAGGAATACAGGGAGAGCTGAGTCAATCCATCCTGGAATTTGCGCTGCTTTTCCTTCTCTTTGGCGGGATCGTTGTCCACCTTCAAGGACGCCAGCTTGGGCGTCAGTGCGGCGAGAACCGCATCAACCTCCTTGAGTTTCTTGTCCTTGGTTAACTCCAGGGCGAGCAGCAGTTTGGCCTGAATGTAATCGCCATTGGTTTCGACATCGGCTGCCGGCGTGGGTTCGGGCAGAGTGCTGAGCGCGGCCAGGGCGCGTTTGCGGTAGCCTTCCGGATCACCCTTGTCCCTGTCCTGGGCAGCTTGTTGAAGGGCGGCGCGCGCGAGCAGAAACTGGGTGCGAATGTAGGAAGGATAAACGGGCATGATAGCCGACAGCTCCTTGATCGCTTCGGGATTCTTCTCTTCGCGCAGCAGGTGCAGGGCGATCTCGTGCCGCGCCAGGTCGCCGGCTCGCTCCCGCGGCCAGCGTTGCTCCATGAAGCCGGCCAGCGATAGCATGCGCGCCTTTTCGTCCTTGTACGATTGCTCCTGTTGCAGGGTCTTGATGTCGGCGGCCTTGCGTTCGCGCTCGGCTAACAATTGCCCGTAAGCGACCAGGGCGTAGATGGCGGCCGAGGCGGCTTGACTGGAGCTTCTGTCCTTTCGTGCGAATGGTTCGCCGAGTTCGATCGCCTCCTTGGGTTTGCCCTCTTCCAGCAAATAGAAGGTCAAAAGAGCCCGCGCGTTGCGCGCCTCAAGGGAGCCTTCCTTCATGTCGCGCTGCTTCAGTCCAGCCTGGAGCGCCTCGATGATGTTCTTGATGCGCTTCTTCCGCTCCTCCTCTGCCCGCGATCTGTCGTTCTTGGCTTGCTTGGCATCCTCGGCGATTTGCATCTGCTCGTACTGCGCGCGCACATAGCAATCCTCGAAGGTGCGCAGGCTGGCGATTGGCTTCTTGAAGGTGCCCTGTTTGGACATGGCCTCGATCTTGAGCCGTTTGGCCCGGTCGGTAAACTCGTTCTCGGTGCGCTCGATGTTGCTCAGATACTTGCGGGCGCTTCGGACGATGTTTTCGCGCATGCGCGGGTCCAGCTTGGGGACCTCCGCTTCTTCGAGCAAGAACCTGGCCAACCAATATTGAATGCCTAAGCCCTCGGGAGTGTTGGCGTAGCGGGGATAATCGCGCAACCAATCCATCCCTTGTTTGATGAGATAGGTGTTGAGCGTCGCCTTCGGATCGGGCGATTCCTTTGGAAGTTTCTTGCGCGCCAGCAAAAGAAAGTAACGGGCCAGACGCTTACCGTCCTGCACCGCCGAGCCGGTGGCTGAGGTAACATCCTCCAGCATTTTGATCGCTTTGCTCGGATTGTCGAGCAGTTCCTCGCAGCGGCCGGCCCAGGCGCGCGCTTGCCAGGTGATCTTGTCGGCGGGATCGCCCTTGGCCAGCTTGTCGAGGATTTGCCGCGCTTCCTGGATGCGTTGGCCGCTCTCTTTCGCCTCAGCTACTCTGCCGGTGTTCAGATATGTCTCGGATTGATCGATCAGGTTCAGGGCGATGGCAAGCTCGGTCTCGGGCGTCTTCGGCAGTTGCTTGAGCTGTTTAAGTGCCGCCACGAACGAGGCGCGCGCCTTGGCACCCTCGGCCGTGCGAACCGTCAAATCGTCTTCGAGCAGGGCGCGGCTCAGTTGCGTCTTGCCTTGCAAGGTGGTGGCGCGAGCGATGTCGAACTTTGTTTCCGCGGCGCGCGGGTGCGAGGGATTTACGCGGAGAAACTCCTGGAATTGCTCGCGGGCCTGGGCATAGAGAGCGATGCGCTTATTGCTATCGGGTTCATCGTTGGCCGCCTCCATCTCGGTCAACGCTCTCTCCAACGGCAGCTCCTTTTTCAGTGCGACCGGAGCGTTTTTGGCCAACTTCTCTAGATATTCGCGGGCCAGGTCGTTGTAGCCCCGGTTTCGCAGCTCGCGCACGAATTGGAATTCTTCGGCAAAGGGCGACTCCTGCCCGAAAGATGACTGGGTGACAAGGTGCCAGGGTGACAAGGTGACAAGGATGGCGACGAGTGCGGGCAGCACCATCTTTCCTCGTTTCTCGTTCCCACGCTCCGCGTGGGAACGCACGTCTGGCCGCTCTGCGGCCCGAATCTCTCGGCTAGGTGGGGGCTGGACGCGACGCGGAGCATCGCCAGCGCGCATTCCCACGCGGAGCGTGGGAACGTGAACTAAAACAGAGCGGCATTGTCTTTTATCCGTGTAATCCGTGGTTAATTTATTATTTGCTATCATTTTTCTCGATCCTGTAAGCCCAACGCAACGCCCAGGGAGCCGAAGGAGTTGAGCGGCTGCGGCCATGTTCGCACCACGCCGGCAAAGTTAGGGTCCAGGCGGGTATTGTGCCGCGCCAGGCTAAGCGCCGCCAACGAACGCGCCAGACTCTTCGCGTCGATCTTGTCGGCGGCGGAATCCTCGACGGTTTGCTTCGCTTTATCCAAGCGCGCGCGGAAGATAGCCAACTGCGCTCGACTGCGTAGCGCCGGATTGCCGATTTTATCCGCCAGGCCCTGCACGCGATCCTCTGGCAGACTGGTGCGTAAGGCCAACCTTGTTAGTCGCAGCATGGACCAGGATAGTTCCGGCCGATTGCTCAAGCTCTCCGCGGTCTTGAGTGCCGATTCGATGTCATCGGTATTGGGCACCTTGTCATCCACCGCGGCGGCGGCAATCGCGAGGCGAGCACGGAATCGGATGGCTTCGCCGAATTCATCCACGCTCGCTTTCTTCCGTGCCTCGTCCCATTTGCCTTGCCTTGCCAGCGCCTCGACTTTGCCGACATGTTCGTTGGCTTTGTCCTCAGCATTGTCGCCCGCCGTAGGGGGAATTTTCTTTTCCAATATCAGGGCCAAGGCGACGACTTCGGCGCGCAAGGGCAATGGCTTGTCTTTCTTCTGTGTCTGTGAAGGGGGTTGCAACGCGGCGTCGGCTGCTTTTTCCGCCGATTCGCGATCATTGGCTTTGAGAAACTCAAGTCCGACGACCGCGAGCGCCGCCGCCTTGTCCGCATCGGCGGCCGAGTAAGCCTGATTGGTCAACGGAATCACCCGCGCAACCTGACCGCTCGCGCGGAGATGATGAATCACCGAACGGAGCGTTTCAAGGCGCGCCTCCGGATCGGAGAATAGTCCCAGGGTGGCAACCAGTTTCTTCTGCACATCATCCCAGGGCAAACGACGTCCCTCGTCCACCTCGATTTTGTCGCCCCCCGACTCGACCTGGGCCAAGGCCAAATCGCCCAGCAGAGCATCGCGTTCTTCGCCCGTCATACTGCGCAAGGTTTGGAATGTTGTGCCCAGCTGTTTATTGGCTACGGCAGCTGGAAAATCGCTGCTGCCCGTATGAGGGTCGGAGACCTTGGCGCGGCTATTCAGGTAATACTCGCCGGCGGCAAGGAGGAGGGCGGCCTTCACATCCGCTTTGGTCTCTGACGAGTCGGCGAAGGCTACCGCCTCTTGGACGCCGCGCTCGACCGCGCGGCGGCTCCACCAGCGAGAACCCAGCAAGCCGCCCGTACCCGCCACGATCAACAGGCTGACCCCGAGGACCGGCCAGCGGACCTTTTGCCAGAGGGTGCGCGGCTTCTCCTCCTTGGGAATAACGCCCGCCTCCACCAGCGATTGCCTACCCACGCCCCGAAGCGTCGTCGATCCCCACGCGCCTTCCAGTTCCGGCTGGTTCGTCGCCGCCGCGCCGATGGGACCGCGCGCTTCCACCTTGCGCCAGTCCTTCGGATCCTTCTTGACCAGCTCCGGGACTTTGATGATACGCTTGCACGCAGGACACGGAGCGCGTTTGCCGGCCAGGTCGGCGGGGAGCTTGACTGGCTCATCACAGAAGGGACATTCGAAGTCGATGGTTTTGACCTCGACGTTCCCTGCCGGCTTCGGCTCATCAGAGAACAGGGCGGCGGCTTCCGCTTCGACATCCACTGGCTTGGCTGGCGCGGGGGCTTCGGGTTTGACGGTTTCCTTCGCCGTGGAGCTGGACGTTGGCAGCGGAGGCACGGTTAGGATCTGCTGGCAGGCCTTGCATTTGCCCTTTTTGCCGGCCAGGCGTTCATCGACGAGCATGCCCCGTTTGCAATGGGGGCAAGTGATTTTGATTGGCATGATTCGAGATGTCCATGCAGACGGTTTTCGGTTTTCGGTTTTCGGTTTTCAGTATAGCGAAATCAGAGGGGCGAACTGAACCCTGATAACAGAAAACGGAAAACCGAAAACCGATTTATAGTCTCACCGGCGAAACGAAATTCTTCGGCTTGATGGCGAGTAGCGAACACTTCAGCTCCGGCAAGAGTCGCTCCGCCGTGTTGCCGATCATAATGCCGGCGATGCCGCCGCGGGCGATGGTTCCCATGACCAACAAATCGATCGCGTTTTCCTTGATGAATTTCAAAATCGCCTCATCCGGCAAGATACCGAGTTCATCGAGGAGATGCACGCGCACGGGCGGCGACAGCGCGCGCGCCCCGGCGCGGTCGATCTGGCCTTCGAGTTCTTTCAGGGCATGTTCCCGCACGCGGCGACGATATTCCTCTTCCTTGGCGTCCGGCAGGCCGGTGCTCCAGTGCCGGTCGAGGGGAAAATCGACGGCGTGCAGCAAGTGAAGCTCCGCCGGCGTGGCACGCGCCAGCTCGGCGGCCAGGCGCAGCCCCTCCTCGGCAACAGGATCGAGCGCGCTGGCGACCAGGATCTTCAAGGCACTTCGTTCGCCGCCCGGCTTGACCACCCAGACGGGACAGGGACAGCGGCGCACGACCTTGACGGCGGTGCTGCCGAACAGCATCCGTTCCAATCCCTTGCGATCACGAGTACCGATTAGCAGCAGATCGTGTCGATCACGTATCGACTGACGGACCAGCTCCAACCATCCGCTGCCCAACGCCATCTTCTCAACGCACTCGATGCCCTTGGC
>DASRBG010000206.1:0-4046 GCA_035653735.1 Gemmataceae bacterium | reverse complement strand
TTTGCATCGCCTTGACAGCGGCGGCGCAGATATGCTCCGGCGTGGCGAAGTCGGGTTCGCCCAGGCTGAAATCGTAGACGGTGATTCCCTCAGCCTTCATCTGCCTGGCCTTGGCGCCGGCGGCCAGCGTGGCCGACGGCTGCACGGCGGCAGCCATTTTCGAGATGCCTATCATGTCGTATGGTCCTTCGCTTGGCCTATGTCGCCAGCCCGCCGCGCCAGCAATAGCATCCCTTGCTGGCGCGGCGGGCTGGCATGGAAACGGCGCTCTAAGTCTGTAGCATTGTATCGGATCATCAAGCATCGCGGCAGCGCGGAAAGGAGAGGCGATGCGAATCGCGCATTTCGTACAGCGCTATCCGCCGGCGCTGGGCGGCTCAGAGGATTATTTCGCCCGGCTTAGCCGCCATCTCGCCGCGTGCGGCGATCACGTTACGGTTTTCACCACCACAGCCGTGGATCTGCCCGCTTTCTGGTCCACGGCCGGCCGATGCCTACGCCCCGGCCGGCGTGTCGAGGATGGTGTGGAAATCAACCGTTATCATCTCTGGCATCTCCCGTATCAAACGCGCGTTCTCAAAGCTCTGTCCTTCCTCCCATATCCTCCCTGGCAATGCTTGACAATCTCGTGCAATCCCATTGCCTGGCGCATGTGGGTGGAAGCGGCGCGAGCGCGCGAACAGTTCGACGTGGTCCACGCCACGGCGTTTCCCTATGGCTGGACGCTGGCCTGCGCCCGCCGATTGGCGAAGCGTCTCGGTGTGCCTTTCCTCCTGACTCCCTTTTTGCATCTCGGCGACCCTGACGATCCCCGTGACCGCACGCGACGCGCCTACACGAGTCGCGCTCTGATGTCGCTCGCGCAGTCCGCCGATCGCCTCTTCGTGCAGACGGAGGGCGAGCGCCAAGCGTTCCTCGATCGCGGCATCCCTGCCGATCGACTGGTCTTGCAAGGCATGGGCTTGGATCGCGAATCTTGCACCGGCGGCGATCGGGGGCGAGCGCGAGCGGAGTGGGGCATCGCCGCCGACGAGGTTGTGATCGGCCATCTCGCCAACAATAGCCGCGAGAAAGGCAGCGTCGATCCCCTCCGGGCCGCCGAAAGAGCCTGGCGTCAAGGCGGCCGCTTCGTCCTTGTCCTCGCGGGGCCGGAGATGCCGAATTTTCAGACTTTTTGGCGCAGTCATCGACCGAGCGGCCGCGTCCTCCGCTTGGGTGTACTCGATGCGCGTCAGAAGCGCGATTTTTTCGCTTCCATCGATGTCTTCGCTCTGCCCAGCCGTTCCGATTCGTTCGGTCTCGTATTGCTGGAGGCGTGGGCCAACGGGGTACCGAACATCGGCTATCGCGCCGGTGGTATCGGCTGGGTGATCCGCGATGAAAAGGACGGTCTGCTCGTGCGTTGCGGCGACATCTCGGGCCTGGCAACGGCCATGCTGCGTTTGTCAACCGATGCTAAACTACGGCATTTTTTAGGGGCGGCGGGCCTCGAACGAACGAAGGGGGAATTTGAGTGGGCTGCGAAATTCGAGTTGGTGAGGCGGGTCTATAAGGAGGCGTCGGGTTCGCGCATTTGAGGGAAAGACGGTCTGCTTGACAGCATACCCCCCCCTGTTAGAATGGCGTTAGGTTTGGCTCCCGGCTGACTGGTTTTGGGGGACCTGCGGCCATGAAATGTCAAAAATGCCATAACGCCGCAACGTTGCATATCACCGAGATTCTTGGCGAAGATCAGATAGAAGAACTCCATTTATGCGAGGCCTGTGCGCATAATCACTTATATGAGCCGCAGCAGAAATCAACCGGCATCAAAACGGCGCCGTCCGGCCACACCGAGGACATCGACGAGCCAGGATTGCTCAACCGGCAATGCGAGGTATGCGGTCTCAAATTTGTGGATTTCCGCAACAGCGGCCGGCTGGGCTGCCCGCACGATTACCAAGAGTTTAGGGATGAGTTAACTCCCTTGTTAGAGAACATTCACGGAGAGACGCGGCATTGCGGGAAAGCACCCCGACGCCTGCCCCAGAGCAAGCAGACGCAATCGGAATTGATTCAGCTTCGTAAACAGCTGCTCCAGGCGGTCAACAAGGAAGCTTACGAGGAAGCCGCGCGCATCCGCGATCGCATCCGCCAGCTCGAAGAGAGTTGAACTCGCGGTTTACGGTTCTCGGTTTTCGGTTTTCAGACAAGACAAACAAGGTTGTCCATGAAATCCGAAAACCGAAAACCGAAAACCGAAAACCAAAAGGAATGCCAGGTGAAATGCCAGTTCTGCTCCAACCCGGCCACGGTGCATCTGACCGACATCGTCGATATGCATAAAAAGGAGATGCACCTGTGCCAGAGTTGCGCCGAGCAGCATCAACTGGTCAAAAAGCAGGAGTTGAACTTGCCCGCCATCCTGCAAAACTTGATTGGCCAGCACCTCGGCCCGCAGACCGATGAGCTGGCTCGCTTGACCTGTCCCGCTTGTGGGATAAAGTATATGGAATTTCGCGCACAAGGTCGTCTCGGCTGTCCGCACGATTACGAGGTTTTCCGCGGCGGGCTGGCGCCTTTGCTGCAACGGATTCATCGCTCGGATCGACACCGTGGCAAAACCCCTCAGCGCTCCGTCCTTCCCTCTGACCAGATGGCGGAGTTGGTGGAGCTGCGCCGCCGGTTGCAGAGCGCCATCGACCGGGAAGCCTATGAAGAAGCCGCCCGTTTACGAGACTTGCTACGTAGAAAAGGATGCCACGGATGAATCTGGATAGCCTGACTCATACCAGTGGCGAATGGTTGCGCGGCAGTGGGCCGGAGTCCGACATCGTGATCTCCAGCCGCATTCGACTCGCCCGTAATCTAGCCGCTTTTCCCTTTACCAACCGTGCTAGCAGCGGGCAAAAGGCCGAGATCGAGGCGCTCCTCCGTGAACGCATCGCCAAGATCGACCTGGAGCCGAAGCTCAGCTATGTCAACGTCCCCACGTTGTCTTCGCTTGATCGCCAGTTTCTCGTGGAGCGCCAGTTGATCAGCCGCGAGCTGGCCGCCGCCGACGGCCCGCGTGGCGTCGCTCTGGTACCGCAGGAGACTGTTAGCTTGATGGTCAACGAGGAAGACCATCTGCGCTTGCAGGTCATGCGCAGCGGCTTCACCCTCGACGAAGCTTGGCAAGAGATCGATCGTGTGGACGACCTGCTCGAACAGCGCGTCACGTATGCGTTCAGCGAGGAGTTCGGCTACCTGACCGCCTGCCCGACTAACGTCGGCACCGGCATGCGCGCGAGCGTCATGTTGCATCTGCCGGCCCTTGAGCATACCAAGCAGATCGAGAAGGTCTTTCGCGCGCTGCAGAAGATCAATCTTGCGGTGCGGGGATTGTACGGCGAGGGCAGCCGGGCATCCGGCCATTTCTATCAGATCTCCAACCAGGTAACGCTCGGCAAGAGCGAGACGAACATCCTCAACGAGATCCACAGCGTTATTCCGCAGATCATCACCTATGAACGCCAGGCACGGACGAGCTGGCTGCGCGACAATCGGCAAGGCTTGCAGGACAAAATCTCGCGCGCCTACGGCACTCTCTGCTCGGCCACGATGATGACGTCGGAAGAGACCATGGAATTGCTTTCCTCCGTTCGTCTCGGGATCAATCTGCATCTGATCGAAGACATCACCATTCCGACGGTGAACGAATTGTTCATCCACACGCAGCCTGCCCACTTGCAGAAGATTGTCGGGACCTCGCTCGACGGCGAAGAACGCAATACCCAGCGTGCTCGCTATCTCCGCACGCGGCTGCGTGAGGCCGGCGCATCCCCGAATTGATCGGCAGAGCACGCTGCTCGCGTGCTCTTCAGATCGAGCGGTGCTAAACTCAGTAAATCCACATTAGTTAATTCTTTCTCATAATCCCGTTCGGACGGCACGAACCTGGCCGTTTCGGTTCCTCTTACAAGAGGCGGGCACGCATGGCTCTCGGTTGTGAGGGCGGTGCCCGCGTACCGCAGAGGAGTCGATGTCGATGTTGGTTTGCCGTCGAATGTTATGGCTGTTCGCCC
>DASRBG010000205.1:0-83880 GCA_035653735.1 Gemmataceae bacterium | reverse complement strand
AAGATGGTTTCGATCATGGCCACTTTGAGCAGATTCGACATGGTATGCCTCGTGGAGTACAAAGGGTACCCTCAAGGCTACTTGCCGATTCTGCGTCTCCTCAAAGTGGCTGGTTTTCAAGCGCCCATCGCTGGCTGGTTTTGAGCGCCCGCTGACACTCATCAACAGCCAGGTGAATCAGTTGCCTTTCGGAACCATCATCATTATCAGGCTGGGAGGATAGTCGATGACGCCGCTTTCTTTACAGCACCTGGCTCGGCTTGACGCTCTGTTGGCAGGCGGGACGGCTCCCCCTGTCGCCTTTCCGCAGGCGATTGGCGGAACATGTGTCTGCGATGGCGTATGGAGGTTTTTTTCTGATTCATGGCCCGAAGGCGGGATAAGTCGATGGAACAACGAAAGCATGTGGAAACAGCAATGGCAGTCGTTTCTGCCTCGTGGTCTGTTCAGTTTTGGAGAGGATGTTTTCGGCAATCAACTGGTACTGGTAAGCAATCACGAGAATGTGCTTCTTTGGAACCACGAAAACGGCGAATGCCACGATTTGCTTCTTGGCCCTTGTGAATTGTTGAGAACGGCTCTGGAAAGTGGGATGGACTGGATTGATTTTTACTCGGATGGTTCGCTGGCTCTTGCAAGGCAGTACGGTTCGGTGCCTCTTGACTCCCATCTGCACTGGACGACGCCCCTTATTCTTGGAGGGCAAGTGGCAGCGGGAAACATATCTTTGGTTCAGCGAGAACCACATCTTGCGGGACATGCTCAGTTATGGTCCCAGGTTGGTGGGTTTCCACCTGGAACGACCGTAATCGGCGGGTGAATCACGCTTGCCGCGTCCTTTACGAAAAAGTTGACGCCATGAAAAGCGAGTCGTTTCAAGTTGTTCCGTCTCGCTTTCGACGCTCCGTTTGTCTGGCCGCTGGTACGTTCTTCCGCCCCACTATGAAGCCCGGAGCGCTCCCGTAAATGCAGCCCGGCAGAACCTGGTCGATGCGGCCATGAGCGAGTTGTACCAGTACAACAGCCTGGACGAGTTGATCAACTACCAGCGCGGCACGCTGAATTCGACCGACAGCAGCATCGTCGGCACGCCGTCGGCAAGCCAGAGTTGGTCTCCGGATGCGTTGGGGAATTTCGACAGTGTGACGACGAACGGCAGCACGCAAACGGAAACCTTTAACCAGCAGAACCAGATCGCGTCGCTTTCGGGTTCGGGGACGGTGTTGTACGACAACAACGGCAACCTGACGGCCGACGGCAGCGGCAACACCTACGTCTACGATGTGTGGGACCGCCTCCTGACGGTGCAGGACAACGGTACGACGGTGGCGAGTTACAGCTACGATGGTCTGGGCCGTCGCATCGCGGAGACGCATGGGTCGAACACGCGGGAGCTGTACTATTCGGCGGATGGCCAGGTGTTGACGGAGTGGTACGACGGCTTGGAGCAGGCGCGGAACGTGTGGAGTCCGGTGGCTCCGGCTCCCAACACGTTGGTGTTGCGTGACCAGGCGCGCCAAGGGGGAGAAAAAGTGTCGGGACTCGTTGATCCAGATCTCACATGTGAATGTTGCTTTCCCGCGCCGCAAATCGGTCAGACCTAGAGCGGTTGTGCTTGCAACGAAGTAGCTTTCGGCAGGCCAAGGAGTTGCAACGCGCCGCGCGCTTTCGTTGCATCGAGGGTGGGGGCGGGCGATGCAACGCCATTTCGTGGCCGCTTTGTTGCTCGTATCCAAGCTCCGCTTGGGAACGATAGGGCGAGTTGCTACACTTACCCTGCGACGTATTATCCGAAAAAATGCAGGTTTGCAGGCATGACCCACGCATGGCATGATGTGACACCCGGCGAGCACTTACCTAGCGAGTTCACCGCCATCGTCGAGATTCCGATGGGGTCCAGCGTCAAGTACGAGCTGGATAAGGAAACCGGCATGATCAAGCTGGATCGCATTCTCTACTCGGCGGTTTACTACCCGGCCAATTACGGTTTCATCCCGCAGACCCTGGCCGAAGACGATGATCCGCTCGACGTGCTGGTGCTCTGCCAGGAGGCCGTGGTGCCGTTGACGCTGGTGAACGCGCGGGCCATCGGTTTGATGACTATGATCGACAGCGGCAAGAAGGACCACAAGATCCTGGCCGTTGCCGTTGACGATCCGGAGTACGACGGTTTCCGCGATGTCACGGAGCTGCCGGCACATCGTTTGACCATGCTGCGCCGCTTCTTCCAGGATTACAAAACGCTGGAGGGCAAGGCGGTCGAAGTGGATGAAATCCAGCCGATGGCGGCGACGCTGCCGATTATCGAGTCAGCGCTGGCGCGCTACAGCGCCCAGCGGCGTCGAGGCTTCCACGCGTTCGGCAAATCGAGTGGCAAAGCGCATCCCTGATTCGCCTCATCGAAGGAACCCTATGGTCCGAACACGCTTCGCTCCCAGCCCGACCGGCTATCTGCACATCGGCGGCGTCCGCACCGCTCTGTTCAACTGGCTGTTCGCGCGCCGGCACGGCGGCCAATTCATCCTCCGCATCGACGACACCGACATGGGCCGTAATCAGCCGGAGGCGCTGCAGCCCATTCTCGACGGTTTTCGCTGGCTCGGCATCGATTGGGACGAAGGCGCCGAAGTCGGCGGTCCCTGCGGACCCTACTACCAATCCGAGCGTTTGGATCGCTATCAGGCGGCAGTGAAATCGCTGATCGACAAGGGACTGGCTTATTACGATTACTCCACGGCGGACGAAGTGAAAGCGGAGCGTGAAGCAGCGGAGAAGGAGAAACGCCCGTTTGTCTATAGCCGGCGCTGGATGGCGGAGACACCCGCCGATCGCGCGCGCTTTGAGGCGGAAGGCCGCAAAGCCTTGGTGCGCTTGCGCATGTATCGAGAGGGCGTGTGCCGCTTTCACGACCATATCCGCGGCGACATGGCGGTCGAGTGGACGCATGAGGCCGACCACGTCATCCAACGCGCCGATGGTTCATGCCTTTATAACCTCGCGAACGTCGTCGATGACCACGACATGCGCATCACGCACGTGATCCGGGCCGAGGAGCATCTCTCGAACACGCCGCGGCAAATCTTCATTGCCCAAGGACTCGGCTACGAGCTACCGGAATACGCCCATGTTCCGTTCGTCGCCGAGCCAGGGAGCAAGAACAAGCTGAGCAAGCGGAAACTGGCACAGTATCTCAAGAACCCGGATTTTCGGCAAGTTTACGAGCATGGCCGGGCCATCGCCGAGGCTATCGGTGTAACTGCCTCCGCCGATACGTTCAATCCGGTGATTGTCGATTTCTATCGTCAGGTTGGTTACTTGCCCCACGCCATCGTCAATTACCTACTGCTGCTCGGTTGGTCGCTGGACGATAAGACCGAGTTTTTCCCGCGAGCGGAGATGATTCGCCACTTCTCGCTGGAGCGCGTCACCAAATCGGCGGCCAGCTTCGATGCAAAAAAGCTCCGTGCTTTCCAGGAGCACTACATGGCCCTAGAGCCGGTCGAGCGAAAGACAGAGTTGGTCCTGCCGTTTCTGCAAAAGGCCGGGCTGATCCCGCAACCAGCGCCTGCTGAGGAAGTGGAGCGCGTAACGGCCATCGTGAAGGCTGCCGGCGAGCGGATCAAGGTGGCTGGCGACGTCCTCGATTACACCGCGTTCTTCGTGGCTGATGATCGTATGAGCTACGATGAAAAAGCTCTCGATCAATACATCCGCAAACCGGAAAAGATAGCACTGCTTCGCAAACTCCGGCAGCTCTTGGAAACGGCGGCGTTTGATGCAAAGAGCTTGGAGACCCTGATTCAGGAATTCGCCCAAGCCGAGGGCGTCAAGGTCAACGAAGTGAATCAGCCGCTGCGCGTGGCCGTCACCGGCAAGGCTATCGGATTCAGTGCCTACGAAACGCTGGCCTTGCTAGGGCGCGAACGTTGCCTGGCTCGCATTGACCGAATCCTGGAAGGGAAGTGAAGCGATTGTTGGTGCAATCCTGAAAACGAAGAGTAAAACCTCATGCACATTCAACTCGATTACGGACGTACGGGACTCGAAGTCGATCTGCCGGATGATCGTCTCGTCGGTCCATTGAGTATCCGGCCGGCGCCGCCGCTGGCCGACCCGGAACAGGCCATCGCCGACGCGATCGATCATCCCATCGGAACGCCGCCCTTGGCTGAGATCGCGCGCGGCCGCAAAAATGCCTGCATCCTCGTCTGCGACATCACGCGGCCGGTGCCCAATCGTCTGATCCTGCCGCCTTTGCTGCGTATCCTCGAAGAACAGGGCATCGCTCGGCAGGACATCCTGATCCTTATCGCCACTGGCCTGCACCGTCCCAACGAAGGGGCCGAGCTTGATGAGTTGGTCGGGCCGGAGATCGCTTCGCGCTATCGTGTCGAGAACCATCATGGTAAAGTGCGCGAGGAGCACGATTATCTCGGCACTACACCCAATGGTGTTCCGGTCTGGCTCGATTCACGTTACGTCCGTGCTGACCTGAAAATCACGACCGGCTTGATCGAGCCGCACCTGATGGCCGGCTATAGCGGCGGGCGCAAGGTGATTTGTCCCGGCATCGCGGGACTGGACACGGTCAAAGTGTGGCACGGCCCACGTTTCCTGGAGCATCCCCGCGCTGACTGCGGTATCGTCGAGGGTAATCCCGTACACGAGGAGAACACACGGATCGCGCTGATGGCCGGCTGCGATTTCATTGTCAACGTTTGTCTCGATGGCCAGCGCCGCGTCACATGGGTTGGGGCCGGTGCCATGATCCAGGCGTGGCAAGAGGGCGTGCGTTTCGTCGAAAATGTTGTCAAGGTGCCCGTGTCCGAACCGGTCGATGTCGTGGTCACGAGTTGTGCCGGCTATCCGCTGGACACGACCTGGTATCAGGCCGTCAAGGGGCTGACGGGCGCGTTGCCGATCGTCAAACAGGGCGGTACGATCGTGATGGCAGCCAGTTTGACCGAAGGGCTTGGCAGCCCCGAATTTCAGCAGGTCATGGCCGAGAACCCCGATCTTAACAAATTCAAGCAGCGCATCCTCGGTGAGGATTATTTCATCATGGACCAGTGGCAACTCGAAGAGTTGGCGAAAGTTGTAGAGCGCTGCCGAGTGAAGGTAGTCACCCACGGCATCCCGGCCCAGACGCTACGCCGCTGCTACGTTGAGCCGGCCGAAAGCATTGAACAAGCCGTCGCCGATTGCCTCGCCGAATACGGCCCACAAGCGCGTGTGGCCGTCATCCCCAAGGGGCCTTACGTCCTGCCCTATGTCGCTTAATGCCAACCCGCAGCGCCGCGGCGAGCGGGGTCGCGTTAGCGCCCCGAGGAGTTCTCCTCGGGGCGCTAACGCGACCCCGCTCGCCGGGCACTGGCGTTTATCTGTGTTCCTCGGTGGCTAAGCGGTTTTTGCGTTGTTCGACGGCCGGAGATGATTTCGTGTCATGGGCGAAGATAAAAGCCACAGTTCCGCAGAGTACGAGCAGAAGCAGGGACTTAAACAAAAAGACGCGGCGTTGAAAGCGCCTCTCGACACCGGGATCGAGCAGAACCCGCTGCAAGAATTCGATGCGGCGACCAATCGACGCGTGCTGCCATGATTGCAAAAAGCCCGGCCGATCGCGGCTGATCCCGTTGACCGCGGCCACTTTCTCAAGCGCTCGGATAAACGTGTTGATGCCGGTCGGGCACAAACCTAGCCCTCGCCCCGCCAGATCGTCTTCGTCCTCATGTCCGCGGCAGTCCGGCGACGAGCACGAGACGGCCCGGCAGCCGAATACGTCCGCTTGACGCTCACAACGCCGCGACAGAAAGCCGAACACCACGAAGATGTAGGCGAGCAGGACGCCGACCAGCGAGACGACGGAAATCCAGTCTGCTGAATGATTGCTTAGACCAAACGGGTCTGGTCCCTTGTAGAAAACAACGAGATCGTTAATCATCCAGCCGAGGACGATAACGCTGGCCGTGAGAAAGCTGAAATAGTACAGCATGTGGTGATGGCGGATATGGCCAACCTCATGGCCAAACACCGCCTCGATCTCATCGGGCGTGAAATCCTCAAGGAGACGATCGGTAAAGACGACGTAACGGACCCACGGTAAAATACCGATCACCATTGCGTTTGCCATGCCGTTGCGCGTATTCCACACCAGGATGTTGCTGCATCGAAAACGCAGTCGTCGGGCCGACGCTTCAAGACGGCGGCGCATGGGACCATCAGTGAGCGGCTTCAAACCGAGCACTAGCCGCACGATCCACGGCATGGTTGCGAAGATGACCAGCACGAAGGCGATGCCGAGGAAATTGACCGCTTTCTGCCAGTTCTGCCACTCCTCCGGAAAGAGGCGCTGCAACTCTTTCTGAACCAGCAGAAGAAAGACAGGCAAGAAAACGAGGGCCAGCTTTTGCCGCAGCTGGAACAAGACGTAGGCCGCGCGCGAACCAAAAGAGGACGGCGACCCTCTGCGGGTTCGCTCGAGTTCAAGCCAGGCACCGGTTTGCGGCTCGGCTGAAAGCAGTCGGAGCGCGGCCCGATGTGCGGCCCGTTCGGCGTCATAGTAGGCCGTCCACGCCAACAGCTGGCCGATCACGAATGGCGAAAGGATGAGCAATTCCGCCCCTGGCAGAGGCGCGGTTCTCCCGTGCCACAGCTGCGTCACTGCCCAACCCCACCCCAACCCCAGGAGCACTAGAGCGTAAAGAACGAACAAGGCGATTTGCTGATGAAATCGGCCGCGCTCGTAGCGCGTCAACAAACGCTCGCGCTGCGAAGGATCCTTCTCTAACTCCGCGCGAGTTCGCCGTGCCAACCAGAATGCGTGCAAGCTGCCCAGCAGAATGGTCAACCAGGTGGCCGCGATGCAAAGCTGAGGCGAGTCCGTCCACAGAGGATTCGGCCAGGCTTCCGGCTCCGGCAGACACACTAAGACCAAAAACACCATCAACAAGAACGGCATGTCGAAACAACCCTCGACCGCGGCTCCGCGAATTAATCTTCTTTATTCTAACTTGCGAGGTCGCCGGGGCAAAGCCGCCTTGATCGCCGACCTTGTGTTATGCATCACTGTCCCCGGTCTGGCGCTGCTGTTGCCACCACAGTAGTGCCAGTAGAGTCTTGGCATCCCGGATGGTACCGTCGCGCGTCCAGGCCAGCGCCTGCGACCACGCAACGATATGCGGCTCCAGCTCCTCGTCAGCTTCCGGACGCATCGCTCCGGCCGTCAAGTCCGAGGCGACGAACAAATGGGTCCGTTCGCTGAGGATACCGGGCGAAGGATAGAATTCCAGTAGTTTACGCCATTTCTTGGCCTGGTAGCCAGTCTCTTCGGCCAACTCCCGGACGGCCGCTGCTTCCACGACTTCACCAGGTTCCAACGTGCCGGCCGGGATCTCCCACAGCACTTCATTGACGATAAAGCGATGATTGCGTAGCAAACAGACGTGTTCGACATCGACAAAAGGCAGAATCGCCACCGCCCCAGGATGGAGCACGACGTCGCGCTGGATCGTCTGTCCGTTGGCCGCCGTCGAGCGATCCACGGCCACCTGGATCTTGCGCCCGCGATGGACAATGTTCCATTCCATGAGTTTCCTCCGCTCTGCCGAGTCAAGATTAAGACGAAGACAGCGAATGATTGCGTGTCCGTGCCTGCGATGATAGAATTTAACCATTGTTGAGGCAACGCCGCCACCCGATGACAGCGCTGTCCGCACGTAGCGACGATCGCTTCGGCGAAGGTGGCGAGGACGGCGAAACCTGTGAGCTGCTGCAATGCGTGATCCGTTTTTCTGGTCGATCCCTCTGGGGCGTATCTTCGGCATCACTGTGCGGGTGCATTTACTGTTCCCGATCGTGGCGCTGGGATTGATTCTGCGCTACGCCTTGAAGAACAACCCCCCCTATATCGAGGGTACCTGGATCGACGGCGTCATGCTGATGGCTCTGCTCTTTGTGTCGGTCCTGCTGCACGAGTTTGGCCACTGCTTCGCGGCGCGCTGGGTGGACGGGGATGCGACGGAGATCCTCATGTGGCCTCTCGGCGGTTTGGCCTATGTCGATGTGCCGCACGAGCCGCGCGCCCACTTCATCACGGCCGCCGCCGGCCCGCTCGTGAATATACTGTTGGCGGGATTGTGTGCATTCCTGCTCGCCTTCGCCTGCGACTCTTCCTACCAGCCGCCTTGGAACCCGCTTGCTTTTCCCTTCCGCATCGATGCATCGGGCTTGATCAAATTGTGGACTTGGAGCAATCAGGAAGAATATGTCCGTCATGTGTGGCCGATTGTCTTGGCTCGTATGTTCTGGGTCAACTATGCGCTGACTCTTTTCAACCTGGCTCTCGTTTGTTTCCCGATGGATGCGGGCCGGATGTTACAAAGCGTGCTGTGGCCAAGCCTTGGCTATCGGCAAGCGACATTGGCTGTGGTTTACTCTGGCTTTGTGTATACCGTGGTTGTCGGTTTGGTCTCTATCGTCTACGAAGAGATCCTGGTCTTCTGCCTGGCCATCTTCATCTATGTCTCCTGCCGCACCCAGCTTTTTATCCTGGAAACCGGAGGCGAGGAAGGGCTTTTCGGTTACGATTTCTCGCAGGGCTATACCAGCTTGGAGCGCGATCAACCGCGCCTCACGACCAAGCGGGCGAGTTGGTGGAAGCGCTGGCGCGACAATCGGGCCGCCCGAAAGCTCGAACGCGAGACGAAAGCGCGCGAAGAAGACGAACGCCGGCTCGATGAATTGCTGGAAAAAGTGCAGAAACTTGGCATGAGCGCGTTGACCGATGAGGAACGCCGTTTCATGAAGCGCGTCAGCGATCGTTACCGAAATCGAAATTAGGTGGTTAGGTGGTTAGGTGGTTGCGATCAACCACTCAGCCGGTCAACTACCTAACCACCTAACCACCTAACCACCTAACCACCTAACGTCATGGCCGACCTCATTCAACCGCGCACGCTTAAAGGTTTCCGCGATTATCTACCGGAATTGATGATTCCGCGCGAGCATCTGCTGGAACAGGCGCGGCGCGTGTATCGCTTGTATGGCTATGCGCCCATCGATACGCCTGCCCTGGAATATCTGGAGATTCTGGAAGGCAAGGCTGGCGAAGAGTCGTCGAAGCTCATCTACAGTTTCAAGGACCACGGCGGGCGCGATGTGGCCTTGCGTTTTGACTTGACTGTGCCGTTCGCACGCTTCGCCGCTCAGTACGTCAGCAAGCTTGGAACGCCGTTTAAACGCTACCACATGGGCCCGGTCTGGCGCGGGGAGAACCCCGGGCATGGCCGTTGGCGTGAATTCTGGCAATGCGATTTCGACACTATCGGCACTACGTCGAACACCAGTGACATCGAGGTGGCGCTGGTGATTCACGACCTGATGCGCGCGCTCGGCTTTGAGCGTTTCGAGATCCGCATCAATAATCGCCTCGTTCTCAACGGTTTGCTGGAACAGTTGGGACTGGCAAATCAGGTTGTGCCGTTGCTGCGCGCCCTGGACAAGCTGCCCAAGGTAGGCGCGGAGGCCGTGCGCGACGAGATGGTGGAGAAAGCCGGAGTCAGTCGCGATCAAGCCGAGCGCGTCCTCGCTTTGGCCGGCATGCAGGGGACGAATACGGAAATCCTCACGCGGCTCGAACACGAGTTCGGCGGCAATCCTCGCGCCGCCGATGGCATCGCCCGTCTGCGCGAACTCGTCACTGTGGCCCGCGACGCCGGCATCGCCGAGGAACGCATCCATCTCGATTTGTCGATCGCTCGCGGCCTGGATTATTACACCGGCACCATTTACGAGACGTTCCTGAGCGACAAGCCCGACATCGGCAGCGTTTGCTCCGGCGGCCGCTACGACAACCTCGCCAGCTTGTACACCAAGCAGGTAATGCCGGGCGTCGGCGCCTCGCTGGGACTGGATCGCCTCTTGGCCGCGATGGAGGAGATGAACCTGCTGCCGAAGATCGGTACGCCGGCTCCTGTCCTGGTGGTGCAGTTCGATTCCGAGTATGTCGGCGCCTACGAGCGCATGGCGCGCCTCCTGCGCGGCGAGGGCATGGGCGTCGAGGTATATCCAGAAGCAAAGAAAGTGGGTCAGCAATTAAAATACGCCGAGTCGCGCGGCTTCCGCGTCGCCCTTATCGCCGGTCCCGATGAATTCGCCCAGGGAATGTGGCAAGTCAAGGATCTGGCGCGGCGTGAGCAAATCAACGTGCCGGCCACCGAAGTCGTGGCGGCCGTGCGCAAAGTCATCAGTTCTGAGCTCTGAGTTCCAGCTCTTTCCCAGAACTCAGAGCTTGGAACTCGGAACTTGGAATTGCGGGAGCGCGGCATGGATCGCAGCAATCATTATGAGGCAGCGTTCGAGGCATACCTGCAAAAGCACCGGCTCTGTTACGTTGCCGTGGATGAGACGCGGCGGCCGATCCTCGGCGAAGCCCCCGTCAAGAGCCTCGATTTCATCGTTTTCGGCGACAACGGTTCAAGGCTAGTCGTGGACGTAAAGGGCCGCCGCTTTCCGGCCGGCCGTGCCGGCAAGCAGCGCCGCGTCTGGGAATGCTGGTCCACCGTCGAAGATATCGACGGCTTACGGCGCTGGGTTGATCTGTGGGGACCTGGATACCAGGGTTTGCTTGTCTTTTGTTATCACCTCCAACCCTGCGTGGATCTGGCCGACGACACGGAGGATGTATGGACCTGGCGCGGCCGGCGCTATCTGCTGCGGGCCGTAGAGGTCAACGAGTACGAACGCCACATGCGCATCCGCAGCCCGAAATGGGGCACGGTTACGCTGCCGCGTGCGGCGTATCGAAGCCTTGTGCAGCCTTTCTTTCATTACACGCGAATGGAGACGACCGTGCCGCCGGGCGCGGCCGACTTGCGCGAAGAGGCGTGGAATAGCTGGGAGGACCCCGGCGAATATGAAGATTGCCCCTGGCGATAAAAATCAACTTTCGCTCTTGACATGAGAACGTTTTAATGTATAAAAATAATTGTCCCGTCGTGGATTTCTTTCGGTGATTGGGCGACGCCGAAAGGGATTACGACGGGACTTTTTTTCCTCCTCATTTTCTCAACTCGATTTATCCGGGCACACAAATCGGCCAACCAATTCCAGGCGGTGTCCCGTGATCTCAAACCCATATTGGCGGAGCGTTTCCTTCAACTGGGGATCGAGTTTATCGAGCAAAGCGGTATCGTAGGAGAGCGGCAAATCGATGACTTCGCCGGTGTGCTCGCAACGGAGATGATAATGCGGCTCGCTGCGGCCATCGTAGCGCGTGGGTCCGTGGTCGCCGGCGATGCGATTGGCTAACCGGGCATCGACGAGCGCTTCCAGTGCCTTGTACACTGTGGCTAAACTGATATTGGGCAGTTGCCGGCGTACGGCCGCGAACACTTGCTCGGCCGTGGGATGGCCGTGAGCCGTCCGCAGGTAAGCGAATACCGCCGCCCGCTGACGCGTATAGCGCCAGCCAGCCTCTTCCAAAGCGCGGCGAACGTCCGCGTCCTCCAGCGGACGGCATGTAGGTTCGCGATGAAACATGTTCATGCACTTTATTTTAGGTAGATTCAGGGAGAGCGTCAACAAGCGGGGATGGACGCTCCGGCATCAGAATTGCACTTGGTTTTGTTGTAATCCGTAGAGAGGCATCCTGATCGTCAGAGAAAATACCGCTGCAATTCCAAAATTAGAGGGGGCTGCACATGATCGCGCTCCGATTCTCACTTAGTTTGGTTCTAGGAATGATCCTCGCTGTAGCGGTCTCGGCGGACGAAGCCCGCGGCCTCATTATCCAAATCGACCCGGACAAAAAAGAAATTCGTCTGGAGACGCGCCGCCCCGTGCGCGGAGCCGTGCTCGATCTGAAAGTGGACTCGAAAACGCAAATCCTCATTGGTAGTCAACCGGCGACGCTGAATAACCTTGCTCCCGGCCGGCGCATCCGCGTCGTGTTCCAACCTCGCGACGGCAAGCCGGTGGCCCAGGTAATTCGCGCGTTTGGATTGATTCTAGCCCAACCGCAACCGGCAGCACGACCGCCGGCCGCGCCGAAGGAAGGCGAAGGTGTGGCCGGCACGCTCCAGCGCGTGGCCTCGACGGATCGTGAGATCGTTGTCATCGGTCCAGGGGCCAAGGGAGAGGAGACGGAAACCACAATCGCCGTGCCAGAGGAGACGGCCATCACGCGCGACGGGAAGAAGATCAACTTCGATGACTTGAAGGAAGGCGAGACAGTGGCGGTGAAGACGGAATCGCGCAAGGGCAAGCTGACGGCGGTATCGATCCGGGTTGGGCAAGCCGCTGCCGCGCAGCCCGCTGGGCCGCCGCGCCGCAATCTGATCCCGCGCCTGCGTCAGGCGCTGCAAATGGCGGATGAATTGCTCCGAGAGCTGGAGGAACGTAGACAGGCGCCGCCTCCGGATCAACCGTGATCGACGATCAACGCGGTTCGCCGCGCAGCGCTTCAAGCAATAGCGGATGCAACGGACCATTGCTGCCGATGGCATCCGGCGTGTAAGGATCGAACGGGGTTCCATCGACATTGGTGATTACGCCGCCGGCCTCGCGGACCAGCACCACGCCGCCAGCCACGTCCCAAACGTGATTATCGAACGCCCAATAGCCATCGAAGCGACCGGCCGCCAGATACGCCAGGTTGAGCGCTGTCGAGCCGGTGCGGCGCAGCGACCGCGCCCGCAGCGAGAAATAGCGCCACCATTCCAGCGTTCGCTCCTGACCGCGCAAGTCCGGCGGAAAACCCGTGGCCAAGAGAGCATCTTCGAGGCGCGTCGTCTGACTGGTTCGCAGGCGGCGCGAGCCGAGCCATGCGCCTTGCCCCTTCGCGGCGACAAACAGCTCGTCATGCCGTGGATCAAGGACGACGCCGACCACCAACTCGCCGGCGACTTGCAAGCCGATCGACACGCAGTACCAGGGACAATCGTGGACGTAGTTGGTGGTACCGTCGAGCGGATCGCAGATCCAGGTTGGCTGCGCATCGGCCGCTGGCCGCGCCTTCGAGGCACCCTCTTCTTCCCCTAGAAAAGCGTGGTCGGGGAAACGTTCGTGCAGATAAGAAGAAATGGCCCGCTGCGAGGCGAGATCGGCATCCGTCACAAGGTCGCAGCGGCCCTTCTCGCGGACTTGGAAACGGTTGCGCCAATCCTCCAGGGCAGCCGCTCCTCGCCGCGCTGCCTCGCATGCTGCATCTCGATAAACCGTTAGGTCTTCCGTGGCCATTGCACTTCTCCCTGGCGAGCGGGGTCGCGTTACCGCCCCGAGATGTTTAGCTCGGGCGCTAACGCGACTCCGAGATGTTTAGCTCGGGGCGCTAACGCGACCCCGCTCGCCAATGTACTTTATCCCCGTACCCACACCTTGCCGCCGTGCAAGAAGCGAATCACGACATCACGTTGACATTTGTAGACAAATTCGATCTTGTGTCCATTCGCGCGCACTTTGCGAATGCAGCCGGGCGGCAGGGTGAAGCATACGTTCACCGGACAACCCGTTTTCGGATGAATCAACAGAACTTCGTATTTGCCCGGCAGAGGCTTGAACGATGCGGCGAACTCGTTGACTGTCAACGGATGAACCGGGACGACGGCCGGCGGAGGAGGCGGGGGAACAGGCTGCGGCGGAGGCAGCGTTGCTCCCGGAGGAGGTGGAGACGGGGGAGCAAACTGGGCTGGGACCACAGGCGTCGCGCTCGCCAGACCGAGGCAGCCAAGGACGCCGAGAATCAGCAATCGTCGCATGACGCTTCTCTCCTTTTCGTTGGGAGACGGCCGCGCCAGGGTAATGATGTATCCGCGGGTGCGGCGGTCGGCCAGGCTATCCGTCCCGCATCACAATCCTTTCATCCTCACTTCATCCTACGTTGAAAAAAATCCACTCGTTCGGACTCGGCGGCACGATCCGCTCGATCGTGCCGGCTCGACAGGCAGTCTGTTCGGGTTATGCCGGTTTTTCCTCCTATGCTGTTGCCGTCACAACAAGCAAGCTCTACCCTTCTTCGCCACGCCGCGCCGCCGCGCGAATCATCGGGAACACTTATTTTTGCGTAGAATGTAAAAGGAGGATGGTGTACAACAGCGGCCAGAGCCGGCGAACGGTTTCCTCAAACACGCCGAGGAAGGGAATTATGAGCACAACCACACCAACGGATCGGGAACAACAAAGCTTCGCCGAAACCGCATTGCGGCTGGGCGGCAAGACGGAGGAGGAAGCCCGGCGCACCGGGGCCGTCGATAGGGCCGACGAACAAGTCGAGTCGCTGTTCAAGCCGCAGTATCAGACGGCGAATAGCCCCATCCACAAGGCGGTGTGGGACGGTCGGGTGCCGCTCGATTTATTCGCGCCGCCGTCGTTGCCGACATCGGCGGCATGCGATCGCAGCATGGAGGCATCGCTTGACATCGTTCGCCGCCGTCGAAACGAGGGCAAAATCCTCGACGAAAAAGGCAAGGTTTCCCCGGAGACATTGCAAGAGTTGGCCGGGGCCGGCTATTGGGGCATGCTCATCGACCCGCGCTACGGCGGCCAGGGAGCGCCGTTCGCGCGGTTCAGCAATTTCCTGACGCGCATGGCGACGCAGGACGCCATGATCGCCGGCATGGCGTCGATTCACGGGTGCATCGGCGCTGTCGATCCGGTACGCACCTTCGGCACGCCGGAACAAAAAGAACGCTTCCTGCCCAAGCTGGCCAACGGTCAAGCTTTGTCCGGCTTCGCACTGACCGAGCCGTGCGCCGGTTCCGACTTGACTGCTTTGCGGACAACAGCGGTCCTTGATGGTGATGATTACGTCATCAATGGCGAGAAACTGTTCATCACCAACGTGGTCCCCGGCCGCACCGCCGGCGTCGTCGTGTTGATCGACGGTAAGCCCGCCGTCCTGGTCGTCGATCTCCCGCACCAAGAAAACGAGCATTTTCAGGTCGTCCCCTACGGACTCTACGCACTGCGGCACGCCTACAATAACGGCCTGCGCTTCAAGAACTTCCGCGTGCCGAAGGACAACTTGCTCAAACCACCGGTCGGCGACGGCCTGACCATCGCCTACCACGGCCTGAACCTGGGCCGCGTGTCGCTGTGCGCCGGGGCGGCCGGCAGCATGCGCGTCATGCTGGCGAACATGCTGCCGTGGGCCGAATTCCGCCGAACCTACGGCGAACCAATCGCCAAGCGCGAATTGGTCAAACGGCGCATCGCCCGGCTAGCATCTCTGATCGCCGGAGCGGATGCCCTGGTAGCATGGAGTTCCTGGCTCATCGACGAAGGTTATCGCGGCGAGATGGAGTGCATCATCGCCAAGATTTTCGGCAGCGAGGCCATGAAGGAAGCGGCCATCGAGCTGTTCATGAAAACGCACGGCGGGCGCTCTTTCCTCAAGGGCCATCTCTTCGGCGACAACGTTTACGATTTCCTGGCCCCGTGCATCTACGAAGGCGAAGGCGAGATGCTCGGCATGGCGTTCTTCAAATCGCTGGTCAAGGAGCACGGCAAGCGCTTTTTCGAGCCGATTGGCAAGGCAGTGCAAAAGTTGGGCATGAAGAACCCAAATCCTCTGAATCCGTTGCACGCCTGGAAGCTGCGAAAGGAATTAGCTCCTTATGCCCGCTGGAAAGTCGCTCAAATGCTCGCGCCACGCGATCGCCAGCAAATCCCCGGCATCGACAAACGGCTCGGCGAGCACGTCGACTTCGCGCTCGGCAATTTCAGCCGGCTACGCGGCGAGCTGACGGGGGCGATGGAGAAATACCAGCTCAAGCTGGCCGACCGCCAGTGCCGTATGGCCGAGTTGTCACAGCGCATCCAGGACAATGTGATCATTTTGGTGACGGCGCTATGGGGCCATCGTCAGGGCAACGAAGCCTCGATCGCCGCCGCGGACATTCTCTGCCAAGATGTACGGCGAAAACTGACTGGCAAGCGGCCAAGCGATAACTATTTCCGCGATGTGAGTAAACTCGCGGAGTTGATTCTGTCCGGTGGCTTCGAGGCGATCGCCGGCGTGCCGCGTGAAGAGATACTGATGAGGTATGAGAACAAATAATTGAGCCGCATGCGGTTCGACTCCGAGCCGCGACCGTTGGAGAGCGGCAAGTTCAACCGCTCCTTAACGGTCGCGGCTCCATACTTCTTGAATTGCTTGACGGACGAGCCGACGGTGCGGCGCATCGAGATAATAGGGAAGTTGATCCATGCGTTGGCGCTTGCGAGCCCGTCGAGTTTCGTCAACGACGACAAAAAACGTGCCGGCGTAACGCAATTCAAGCGGACGATGACCAATCTGCTTTGTCACTCCCCTCAAATTAATTACCCGGTTCGCAAGCAAAGAAACGCGCCTACGGCATAGGAGAAGAATTCGGCGGCACGGCTGCCGACGGCATGCCCATCACCTTCGGTTTAGGTTTTCGTCTGGGGCTGGAGCTTTTCTTCATCAGCGTGGCTGGCACCGTCACAGGAAGCGTCAGAGTATCGGCGACGGCGGAGATGGGCAAATCGACAGCGAGCATGCAGACGCCGCAGGCGGCGCAGAATGACTTGGACGCGAAGTCACTGGCTGTGCTGGGTGGGTGCGGCATCTCGGTAAAAGAGGGAGCGGGACCGGAAAACGCCTCGATGAGATGGCGCGAGCCGTTCTCCGTATCCTGCCGAACACCTCCGTAAATGGAGCGAGCAGGAGTTCCGTTGACGCTGGTGCAATTCACCACCGTCCCACAGCCGACATGGACGACGGCAAGAACGGCTGCCAGACAGGCCGCGGCCTTGGGGCGCATGAATTGTCCTCCCATGAAGTGCTCCCTATGGCATGATCGTCTGCGAAGGTCAACCCCGATCCGGCGCATTTCTCAACGCGAAATACAATTGCTTCGCGGGTACGGCAGAGGTTACGATTAAGTCATCTCACCGAATGTCCTCCCCGACGGCGGGGAGCGCATCCCAAAACCTTATGGGGGTCCCACCGATGTTGACACTCTGGGGCAAACGACAGCAGTTTTGCGATGGAATTTCGCGGCGAAACTTTCTCAAGATCGGCGCTTTCGGCGCCGGGCTGACTCTTGCGGAAATGCTTCGCCTCCGCGCCATGGCCGGCACAGGCGGTGGGACCGGCGCCTCGCCGGTCAACAACAAGGCCGCCATCATGATCTTCCTGCCGGGAGGTCCACCTCATCTGGACATGTATGATCTCAAGCCCGACGCCCCCAAAGAATTCCGCGGCGAGTTCAAACCGATCGCCACAAATGTTCCCGGCGTCCAAATCTGCGAGCTGTTCCCACGGCAAGCACGGATGTGGGATAAATTGGCCGCCATTCGCTCGGTCGTCGCGGTCGAGGAGCACTCCGACTCGCTAGTGATGACCGGCTACAGCGAGAACACCAACCGGACCGCGCATCATCCGTCGTTCGGCTCCGTCATCTCTCGACTGCGTCAGGGCGTCGCCAATGATGTCCCGCCTTACGTCAGTTTGCGGGGCATGACGCCCTACGGCACCGATTCGGGGTATCTCGGCGTGGCCCATCGGCCTTTTACCCCGGACGGACCCGGCTTCGAGAACCTGCGTTTGGCCGGCGGCATCGATGCTTCGCGCATGGGGCAGCGCAAATCGCTGCTGACCCACTTCGACGATGTCCGCCGCGACATCGATGCGTCCGGCACCATGAAGGGCATCGATTCGTTCACCAGCCGGGCCTTCGACATGATCGCGTCGGGCACGGTGCGCAAGGCACTCGATCTGAGTAAGGAGGAGCCTCGTTCGCGCGACCGGTACCAAGGAATCGAGCAGTTCCTGATGGCCCGGCGTCTGGTCGAGGCAGGCGTCGGCTGCGTGACGTTATCCATCCACGGCTGGGACACGCATAGCGGCAACTTCAAGGCCATGCGCCGGCAACTGCCCGATGTGGACCGCGGTATCGCCAACCTTATTGAGGATCTGCACGACCGCGGCATGGAAAAGGATGTGGTGACGGTGATGTGGGGCGAGTTTGGCCGAACGCCGAAGATCAATAACACCGACGGAGGCCGCGATCACTGGGCGCCGGTCATGAGCGCTCTGGTGGCCGGCGGCGGACTCAAGATGGGCCAGGTCGTCGGCTCCACCGATGCTCGCGCGGAGCAGCCCAAGGAACGCCCGGTCACGGCATCGCACGTCCTCGCCACGCTCTATCACGCCCTGGGCATCGATCCCTCGCGGACGTTCCCCAACGGCAGCGGACGCCCAATGTACATCCTCGATGATCGCGAGCCGATTACCGAGTTGATATGAACGCTTCACGTTCTCGGCCAGCCCGCAGCGCCAGCAAGGGCAACCCCCTCGCTGGCGCTGCGGGCTGGCGGGTTTAGCGCCGACTGCTGGCGCCGTATCGTAGATTTAGATAGATGAATACGTTGGAAGTAACCCAGAAAGTGAGCATGGGGGCACAGGCTAGCCCTAGCAGAATTAAACGGGTCGCGCCGGCCACGCCTTGCAATGCTTGCGGGGGAGTGAAAGTAGGCAAAAACAACGGTACAATCAACAACAAAAAGGGTGTTGATACTAATACGCCCAGGCCGGCCGCCATCGCTTGATACAGGAACGCATGGCCCAGGTTCCGGCGAAGCAGGTTGAACCATTGCGACAGTCCATTCCAGACCGTGGAGCTTTCTACCGCCAGAAGCGGCGGCAAGAGCCACCAGAGAACGACCATCGGATACAACAGCAGCTCCAGAAACATGCTCAGCGTCAGGGCGCTCCCTGCGACGATCTGCCGACTCAGGCTCCAGGGTTCTTCATAATTCGGCCCCAGCAAGTACGGCAGCCAACGGAGCAAGAGGATCAGGGCGCAGAATACTCCCCATACGATCACCTGCGATAGAAACACCCACACAGTCAACCTGCCCGTGCCTTCCCACCCCTCGTGCCAATGGGCCGGACGCAGACGGGCCAATTCGAGATAGGTAAAGCGCGTGAGCAGGGCGCAGACGCCAGCAAAAATGACTAATCCAATCGCTAACAGCAACCAAACCACTGGGTATGTAGCGCTCTGTGGTTCCAACCAAGCGGAGCGCGCCAGCACGAAGATAGCGCCAAGGAGAAGACCAGCAATCAGGCCGAGCAGGAGCTTCTTGGGGACGAGCGTGCTATCGAGTGCGGCCAGCAGCTCATCGAGGTAGCCGCGGACGCCGATCAGATGCAGCCGCGACGGATCCAAACGCGAGCCAACCGTGGCAGGGTGGTCCGCATCGGGTTCTGCTGAGCGGCGAGACGAATTACTCACGGATACGCCGTCGGTATGACGAATCGTTGGCGGGGCAGGGGTCTTGCCGGTCGGCGGTCGTGATGCCAAGGTTTCCACCAGATCGGCAAACTCTTGTGTCCACTCAAGTGACACCCATTCGTCACTTGGCGAACGCCGCACCGTGCTGGCCAGAGGGATGTGGCGGGCCTTCAGTTCATGGCGTAAAATCGTGGTGCTGGCGGCGCGCAGAATGCGTCCATCGGGAAAGCGAATGTACCAGAAATCAGCCTGGCTCATGGCACAACCCGGTCTAGTTCTCCGAACAGCCCGCCTCCGGTGCGAACCGCGGAGTTCCATTAATAAGCGAGCAGCTTGCTGTATTTCCAACATACGGCAGATAGCCCCCGCGCGCCAAGCGTTCAACGAGCGAACTTGCCTTGTCGCCGACTGCCGGCGTAGTGTACAGTCCGGCTTTATCGGTTAGCGACGCTTCGCCGAAGCGTCGCTGCCGCACGACGCTTCGGCGAAGCGTCGCTAACCGGTATCCGCGTAAGGATGCGCGACGCATGAAGATTGCCAATTGGTACACGCTCGTCTTGGTGCTGTTCTTCGCGGTGCTGAGCATCCCTTACGGCATCAAGGCATGGCACAACGGCTCGGCTTTTCAGCGCTGGCAGCCGCAAATCAGCGCTCTCGGCGACGGCGTGGACATCGCCCAACGTTACAATTATCCCAACCCGCCCATCATGGCCCTACTGCTCTATCCTTTGGCGCGCCTGCCTGCGGCGGCTAACGAGCTGGGGCTGCCGGAAAAGGCGGCGTCACTATTCGCCGCCCTGTGCTGGTTCTACATCAAAGCCGGCCTGACTCTGTTGGCGTTCCGCTGGGTATTCCAGCTGGTCGAGGAACCGTCTCGCCCATTCCCGTTGTGGGCGAAGTGTCTAACGGTGCTCCTGGCGATGCGGCCGATCATGAGCGATCTACAACACGGAAACGTCAACCTGTTCATCCTCTTTCTCGTCGTGGCCGCTCTGGCAGCCTATCGTCGTCAGCGCGACATTTGTGCCGGCATTGTCCTCGGTTTGGCAATCGCCTGTAAGGTCACGCCGGCGTTGTTCGTGCCTTATTTTTTGTGGAAACGAGCGTGGAAAACCTTGGCTGGCTGCGTGGCAGGACTGATTCTTTTCCTCTGGCCCGGATTGGTGCCCGCATGCTTCATGGGTTGGGAGCACAACCAGAATCATCTTGTTAGTTGGTATTACGACATGGTGCATCCCTTCGTGATCGAGGGAAAAGTCACAAGCGAGCATCACAATCAATCGTTGCCCGGCCTGGTGGCGCGGCTAGCGACGCACAGTCCCTCGTTCTCCACATACGTTAACAATGAGTACACGCCGACGCACTATGACAACTTGCTCGATCTCTCGCCGGCGCAGGCGCGTTGGCTCGTTAAAGGGTGCATGGTGCTTTTCGCACTAATGGTCGTATGGGTATGCCGGACTTCGACGACGCCGCGCGCGGGCTGGCGGCTGAGCGCTGAATTCAGCATCGTCCTCCTGGGCATGTTGCTGTTTAGCGAGCGAACGTGGAAACATCACTGTGTTACGCTTGTTTTGCCGTTCGCCGTGATCTGTTATTACCTGGCGACAGAGCCGCAGGGCAGGGCCATGCGCGCGTATCTCATCGGTTCGCTCGCAGCGACGATGGCACTCATGGCCACGACAAGTAACACGACTTCCGAGGGAGCATCGCATCACGATCACCTCTATCAACTCTTCGCCAAGCAAGCTCAGGTATATGGCGCGTTCGTGCTGGTCTATCTCGTGATGCTGACGGCTCTCATCATCCTTTTGCGCCGCCGAGTGAATGCGATCCCCGGGGTGACTTCTCAACTTTCCCGTGCTGCCTGAAATTTCGCCTTCATTTCGTGTACTATTCTCCCACTTCGCGCAAGTACCGCGCTTCGGCGAGTTTCTTTCTTAGTGAGCGAAACGCGGCACTCGAGTGAAAATCACACACTCGCCTGTCTCTCTTTGCGACAAGCTGCCGATGATCCGCGGATCGCATCCACGACACGCAGCCGTAACCAGCGTGGATTAAGGGATTTGAGACAGTAATCGATTCGGCTTCGAAAAAGCACCGGTGTTTGGCACGACAATCGCCCTATAGGAACACGTTACTTGAGGTAGCCGATCGCCCTAAAGGAAAAGAGGAACCCGCGATGAAGCGTTCTTACCGTGTTTTCGCCGTGGTCGCGTTATCAGGACTGTCCGTGTTGTTCCTGGCTTCTGCCCCTGCCTGGGCTCAGTATCGCCCGCCTTATTCTCCATCCGCGAGCCTCCTGCCGCCGCGAGTGCCGCAACGAGCGTTGGTTGCCACGCCGCCCGCAATTGTGCCCTATGCGAACTCGTATTCGTATCTGCCGTTGGGATTGAATCTCAATCAGGCGACATATCTGAATGCGATGCGAACGACCTCTAGCCCGCTATACACTCCCTATCTCCCGCCGCGATACATGGCGAACCCGTACGTGTATACTGTCGGACCGTATTCCTCGGGTCTCCTCTACAATCCTTACGGCTTCCCCTACACCTACAACCCGGTGTTCGGCCCGTTACCCTGAGACGAAACTCCACATGACGAGGAGCCGCGACGGCAACCCCGTCCGAAAGGACGGGGTTGTTTTTTGCGCGGAATGAAAAAATCATTGCGGGCGTTTGAGAACCACGTTATCGTTCAGATAGATATTAGGCGTTGGATTTACCCCAACTGTGGACAATGCCCGATGTGGCCCGAACAACCGCAAATCGATCCCTTGCTGGAGCAAGCGCGCCATGGCGATGCGGAGGCGGTTGAGCGTTTGTTGACGGTCCACCGCGATCCGCTACGTCGCCTAATCGGTCTGCGTCTCGACCCCGCCCTGGCCGCGCGTGTTGACGCCAGCGACATCGTGCAAGACGTGCTGCTGGAGGCGCATCGCCGTTTGCAGGATTACCTCAAAAATCCGGCCATCCCTTTCCACCTTTGGCTGCGGCACATTGCGAAAGACCACATCATCGATGCACATCGCCGGCATCGCCAAGCGCAGCGGCGCAGCCTCGACCGCGAGCAACCACTCGTGCCCGCCGTGTTGGCCGATCATTCGTCCTACGAGTTGGCCGGTCAGCTGATCGATCCGGATCTGACGCCGGCTTCCGAAGCGATCCGCCGCGAATTGCAACGTCGTTTGGATATCGCTATCGCCGAACTCGATGAGGATGATCGCGAGATCATCCTGCTCCGCCACCGGGAACAGCAGTCGAACCAGGACGCGGCCCGCGCGTTGGGCTTAAGCGATGCCGCCGCGTCGATGCGATACTTACGGGCAGTTCGCCGCTTGCGCAATGCCTTGCTCCCGGGCACGGACACGGGCGAGGTCAAGAAATCCCCCGAGAAAAATGACCGCTCCGACTCCGACTGAGGACCGCGACCAGCGACTGGCACAACTCCTGACCGATCTGAGCGAACAGAAGCGTCGAGGGCAGGCGCCCGATGTCAACGCCGTCGCTGCAAAGCATCCCGACTTGGCCGACGAATTGCGCGAGTTATGGGGCGCGGTACTGCTCGCGGATGTGTTGACGCGCAGCGAACATCCTTCACCAGCCCGCAGCGCCAACAAGGCGAATCCGGAACCCTTGCTGGCTCTGCGGCCTGGTGAAGTGGGAAAAATCTTCGGCGACTACGAGTTGCTCGAAGAAATCGGTCGCGGCGGCATGGGCATGGTTTACAAAGCACGTCAACACAGTCTCGATCGCACCGTGGCCCTCAAGATGATCCTGCGCGGCGAGCTGGCGACGCCGGAAGACCGGTCGCGCTTCCAAACTGAAGCGCGGGCTGCCGCGCTTCTGGCGCATCCGAATATCGTTCCTGTATACGATGCTGGCGAGCACGAAGGGCAGGCCTATTTCAGCATGCGCTTTGTCGAGGGGCAGACGCTTGCTGCGCTACTGGCACGCGGCCCTTTGCATCCGCGCGATGCGGCCCGTTATCTCGCCGCCATCAGCCGGGCCGTCCAGTTCGCGCATGAACACGGCATTCTGCATCGCGATTTGAAACCGTCGAATATCCTCATTGACCAAAACGACGAGCCGCACATCACCGACTTTGGATTGGCCAAATACGCCAGCAGAACCGGCGGGACGCCGGCCCCAACGGTCGCGCTGACTGCGACAGGTGCCATCGTCGGCACGCCGGCCTATATGGCTCCCGAACAAGTGAGCAATCGTCGCGGCACCATCAGCCCGCTCAGCGATGTCTACAGCCTCGGTGTCATCCTTTACGAAATGCTTACCGGCCGACCGCCGTTTCAAGCGCCGACGCCCGTCGATACGTTGCTTTTGGTGCTCGATCAAGACCCAGTTCGGCCAAGGCTTCTCAACCCCGGCGTCGATCCGGATCTGGAGATGATCTGTCTGAAGTGCATCCAGAAAGAGCCGGAGCTACGCTATGCCAGCGCTGGCGCTCTCGCCGCCGACCTGGAAGCGTATCTGCACGGCGAAACGCTGTCGGTGTACTCCGGCCGGCTCGCCAGTGTGTTCAATCGCACATTCCGGGCGACGCCGCACGCTGGCGTCATGGAGAATTTCGGTCTGTTATGGATTTGGCACAGTGTTATCGTTTTGCTGATGTGCGGCCTAACGACCGGATTGGCCTGCACCGAGGTCAAAAACCCCTTATGGTATCTCCTACTGTGGGGAGGCGGATTGATTGTTTGGGCGTGCATTTTCTGGCAACTCCGGAAACGAGCCGGTCCGGTGCTGTTCATCGAGCGACAAGTGGCGCATGCGTGGGGTGGGGCCATCGCGGCAACCATTGGTGTGTTCGTGGTCGAGTATTTGCTGGGAGAAGAGGTGTTATCGTTGGCCCCGATGCTGGCGGTGATCGCCGGGATCACCTTCGCCGTCAAAGCGGGGATGCTATCCGGTGTCTTCTACATCGCCGCAGCGGCGGAGTTTCTGACGGCCCTGCCGATGTCGCTGAGGCCGATCTATCCCCGCTACGGCATCCTGCTTTTCGGCGCGGTGACGGCAGTCTGTTTCTTCGTACCGGGGCTGAAATACTACCGCCAGCGCATCCGGGCGAGACACGGCGAGCGGGGTCGCGTTAGCCCCCCGAGAGACTCATCCTCGAGGCGTTAACACGCCCCGCTCGCCGAAAAACTCACGTTGGCTCGATGGTCACGTTCAATCCCTTACTGGCGAACTGCTCGACATATAATTCGGCACGTTCGAGATAAGTGATGAGAAGGACGGATCGGCCGCAGTGGTAAGACTCCCACATCTTGTGCGTCGCCTCAGCGCGTGGGAAGCGCGTCACCTCCATGACGCTGCGGACGATGAACATCAAGTCGTCGATGGTGCTTTGCAGCAGCACGACCTTGAAGCGCGGAATCGTCCTTTTCTTTTCGAGAGGACAATTATTCGCACTTAATTGACTGGGCAGACGCGGTTTGTCGGGACGTTCGGGGTTGGGCTGGCTCATGAGTGGACCCCTTCTCGCGAGTTGTGTGGCAGAGAAAGGAGCGTTGGTGCCAACACACGGACCTTACTCCGCAAGCAATTATAAAGGAAAACTACGATTTCGCCCAACAACCTAATTCCGGCATTGTGTGAAGAGCCTGAGAAGACTGTTCCGAATTTACCATTTATTCCGGGTATAAGGGCTGAAAGTGAAGAAGAATGTTGGATAGGGTTCTCATCGAGGACGCTATGGCATTGGAGCAAAGCGCGTTGCTTTGTACAGCTGCAAAAATGTCCGTGGGCCGGCCTGTAAGCCGGGTTCTGTACCGCGAAACGCGGCGACGGTCATTTCTCTAGTCCGCCCGTTGCCCGGCGGATCAAGCGACCTACCCGAGGGTCGTAATGGGCCGGACCAGCCCTGCCCCCTTATTTGGTCTTGCTCCCGGTGGGGTTTGCCGAGCCAGCCTGTCGCCAGGCTGCTGGTGGGCTCTTACATTAAGGGACTCACGCCCCCCCACCATTTCACCCTTACCGAAGTGATTGATGATTTCGGATTGAGGATTGATGAATGAAAAGCGAATCATCAATCCTCAATCCGAAATCATCAATCACTTCGGCGGTATACTTTCTGTTGCACTATCCCTATCCTTCGTTCGCTTAGTCCCTCAGGACTGAGCGAACTTCGGACGGTGGGTATTACCCATCACCGCGTCCTGTGGAGCCCGGACTTTCCTCTCTCCGCTTGCGCGGACAGCGACCGTCCAGCCGGCCTACGAACTTTCACTATTATAGCGAACAGAGCGGGGTGGGGCCGGCGTCTCGCCGGTCAATCGCGACTCTGGAGGACGAAGCGGCAGATGGCGGTTTATACGATCGACTGGGATGCGGCTTCCCCTGAGGATTGCCGCGGAGGCGCAGTCACAATCGGCAACTTCGACGGTGTCCATCGCGGACACGCCGCCTTGCTCGCCGAGACGCGCCGCCAGGCCGCTGCCCTGCCAGGGCCAGCCATTGCCTTGACGTTCGATCCGCATCCCATCGAGCTGTTGCGCCCGAGCCAGGCGCCCCCGCGTTTGACGACGAGCGAGGACCGTTCCCTGCTGTTGCTAAAGAGTGCCGATCATGTAATCGTTCTTCGCGCGAACCACGAGATGCTTGGGCTCCGCGCGGCGGAGTTCTTCGCCGAGGTGATCCAGAAACGCCTGCAAGCGCGGGCGCTCGTGGAGGGAACCAACTTCGGTTTTGGCCGCGGACGTGAAGGCGATGTGGAAACGCTGGCACGGCTGTGCGAGCCAGCGGGGATACACCTGACGGTCGTGCCGCCGGTCATTCTCGACGGCATCGAAGTATCCAGCAGCCGGATACGATCGGCTTTGATGGCCGGGAATGTCCGCGAGGCGGCGCACTTGCTGGGGCGTCCCTATCGGCTGCACGGTCGGGTCGGCAGCGGACAGAGGCGCGGCCAGAAGCTCGGCTTTCCCACGGCCAATCTCGAGCAGGTGAAAACGCTTATCCCGGGCGATGGCGTTTATGCCGTGCGCGTCCCGATTGCGGGAATGATTTGGCCGGGAGCTGCCAACATTGGTCCCAATCCGACTTTTGGCGAGGAGGCCCGTAAGGTCGAGGTCCACCTGATCGGCTATCAAGCCGACCTCTATGGCAAGTCGCTGGCTGTAGTTTTTGTGGAACGGCTCCGCGACACACGTCCATTCAAGAACGTGGCGGAGTTGGTTGAGCAACTGAAGCGCGACATTGAGCAAGCGCGACGGATCGCCAGTGAGGAGGCAATGTAAGCCACAAGGAAGCACACACCCAATCGGAGCTGCAGTTCATGACACGAGAAAACTCCTTAGACGATCTCGAAAAGGGACAAGCGAGCAACCTGACGCCGACCCGTCGCCGGCTTTTGCAGATGCTCGGTGCTTTGGGCATCGGCACGGCCGTGTTCCAGCGTGCGTTGGCTGCAGCCGCGGATAAGGAGAAGGAGATCACCGCCGAAATGATCCAGCACGCTGAGTGGATCGCAGGGCTGCATCTTTCCGACGAGGAACGCAAATCCTTGGCCGGTGGCCTCAACCGCCAGCAGCAGCAATTCGAGACGATGCGGGCAGTCAAAATCGCTCACGAAGTTCCCCCTGCCATTTCCTTCAATCCCGCGCCGTGGCTGCCGCCATCTTGCGAGCCTGTCCACCGCGGCGCCGAGCCGATTAGCGGTGCTGCGCCGAAGAGGCCCGATAGCAGCGAAGATCTCGCCTTCCTCCCGGTAACGGCATTGGCAGCCTTGATCCGCACGCGCCAGCTCTCTTCCGTCGAGTTGACGAAACTCTATCTCGAACGGCTACGCAAGTACGATCCGGTCCTGCACTGCGTCGTGAGTTATACCGAGGACATCGCCCATAAACAGGCAGAACAGGCCGATCGCGAAATTGCTGCCGGCCGCTATCGCGGGCCGCTTCATGGCATCCCCTGGGGCGCCAAGGATTTGATCGCGTATCCCGGCTACAGAACGACGTGGGGAGCTACCCCGTTCAAGGAGCAGACCTTTGACACCAAGGCGACGGTGGCCCGGCGGTTGGAAGAAGCGGGGGCGGTCCTCATCGCCAAGTTGACGCTGGGAGCGCTGGCGATGGGAGACCATTGGTTCGGCGGTCAGACGCGTAATCCCTGGAATCCCAAGCGCGGTTCGAGCGGCTCATCGGCGGGTCCGGGGGCGGCAACGGCAGCGGGATTGGTCGGCTTCTCCATCGGCAGCGAGACGTTGGGCAGCATCGTCTCGCCGTCGCGCACTTGTGGTGTGTCCGGTTTGCGTCCGACGTTTGGCCGCGTAAGCCGATATGGGTGCATGACACTGTCCTGGAGCATGGATAAACTCGGCCCCATGTGCCGATCTGTGGAAGATTGCGCGCTCGTCCTCGCCGCGATTCACGGCTTCGATGGCCTCGATCCTTCGGCGATCGATCGTCCCTTCACCTGGCCTCAGCAACGCGATTTGCGGACAATGAAGGTCGGTTATATCGAAGGGGGCCGAAGCGTCAACGACCGAGCGGAATTGCGCCTCCTCCGCGACCTGGGCGTCCGGCTGGTACCCATCGAATTGCCCGCGAAATATCCTCTCGATGCTTTGCGATTCATCCTCGGCACCGAGGCGGCGGCCGTCTTCGACGAGCTGACGCGCAAAGGGATCACCGAGGGGTTGAATGAATGGCCGAGCATCTTCCGCCGAGGCCAGTTTGTGCCGGCGGTCGAATATCTTCGCGCCAACCGCATTCGTACTCTCCTGGCTCGCGCGATGGAAGACGTGATGGCCGGGATCGATCTCTACGTCGGCGGCAACGACCTGCTGCTTACCAACCTTACAGGCCATCCAACGATTGTGCTCCCCAATGGGTTCCGCAAGGTGGATGGCCTGGAAGTGCCGACCGCCCTCACGTTCACGGGCCGACTGTACGGCGAGTCGGAATTACTGGCCGTCGCTCACGCTTACCAGCAAGCGACCGGACACCATCTTAAGCGTCCACCAATGGACAAACTCAAGCCGGGAGATTCGGACGCCAAGTAATGGTCGCGACTTTAGGGTATCGATGGCTGTGCTTCCGAAGGTGAGGTGCGAACTAACAGCTTCTGCACCTCGTCGATCATTCGCGTGGAAAATTTATGGGCGCCGGTCTTGAGTACGTGATGGCCGTCATCAAAATCCGCCCTGTCCAGCCAATCGGAAGCGTCGATGAGATCGGTGCCATAACGATCGCATAGCTCGGCAACGAAGTTGTCTAGCTCGGCCCTGCCTTCGGCGGGAATCAGCGCTCGAAATTCCTGCGTGATCGGCATAAGGACAAGGGCAACAGGGATGCGCTCACGTCGGCAGCGGGCGAGAAGGTCGTGCATCGCCTGGGCGGGCTTCGCGCCCAGGCGGAATTGCTGAAGACTCATGCCATACATGCTAAAGGCCCCCCCCCAGCGTGACGCCCGATATTCCGGGGTGCCCGGATCATCGCAAAGAATGCGACAGCCCCAGGAGTCCATCGGTTGTCTGGCCTGCTCATACGGTCGTATGAACTCGTCGTGCCCCTGTAAGTGCTCGTGGATGTGCCAGCGAAAGGCGTACCACGGCGACACGCGGGCCTGTACCCATTCGATCAGTGCCTTCCGTGGATTGGAGAAATACGGCCGAAAAAACATGAGCTGATGGGCGTTAAGCCAAAGTGGAACCGTGAAATGCTCCTCGGAGATGAAGGTGCGTCGGGATTGATTGAGGTGCGTCGTGACCAACTCAATCAGAAGAAGGCGCGGACGAATGCCTTCATCAAGAAGATCGTTTAGGTAGAGCGCCTCGTGCATGGGTCCGGTCGTGGGCACGCCGAGGTTGTAGACATGCAACGGTCGGCCGTCGGGGCCCGGCTGTCCATCCAAGCGTCCGGCCTGAAAAGCCCAATCCGTTCGCGAGCTACCGAGCATGAGGACGAGCGGGCGATCGGGAAACTCGGCCAGCCGGGTATGAAGCTGCTCCCATTTTTGGTGCTCCACGCGCGTGCGATTGAGCGCCCAACTGTCATCCATCCACACGAACAAGGCGAGCTGGGCGACTGCGTACCAGAACAGGCCCCAACACAACAAACCTCGAGCAGTTGCCTTCATTCGCCGCGGCCGCGCTAGTGCATACGGCGTCGGCTGTTGGTTCTTTGCTTTTCTTTGTCTGCCCTCCGCCAGTGCCAGCAGCGGATAGCGGACCGCGGAAAGAGGGTAACGAATCAGAGCCGTCGTGGGAGAACGATTGCTTTTCGACATTTCTCCACGAGATTCCGAGGCGGAAGAGTGCATCGAGGGCGCTCCTCAGAATTGCATGTAGAGGAATGGCTTGTCATAAATGGGCGCCATTACCATGCAGAGAATAAGTGCGAGGACATAGGTAAATCCAAGAATAGGAGTCGGCAGCCGCAAGCTGAAACGTTCCCACCACTGGCGACAAGCCGCCACGTGAGCCAACACGAAAACGGCGACAAGGCACCAGAACAAGCCGTAGCCGTATGGATGAGCAACGCCGACGCCCTCAACCGGTACCCAAAGCCGATGATACATGGCTTGCGTCAGGGCGAACGTCTGAGCGCGGAACAGCACAAAACCTTGATAAACGCAGAAAAACGTTAAGGTCATTCGCAAGGCCGTTCCCAGCATGCTTTGCAAGAAGCTCTCCAGACTCGGCCGGGCCTGGCAGTAAACGCGGAAAAAACGATTGACTGATAAGAAAACGCCGTGCAGGAAGCCCCAAAGAACGAAGTTCCAACTGGCCCCGTGCCAGAGCCCGCCCAGTGTCATCGTGATCAGGAAGTTGCGGCAAACCTGCCAGCGGGATCCCCGGCTGCCGCCCAGCGGTATGAACAGGTAATCGCGCAGCCACGTCGAAAGCGAGATGTGATCGCGCCGCCAGTAGTCGGCTACGCTGGTCGCCAGGTACGGCATGTTGAAGTTCATGGACAGCTTGTAGCCGAGCAGATGCGCCGTGCCCAGGGCCATATCGGAATAGCCGGAAATATCGCAGTAAACCTGCAAGGTGAACGCAAGCAGGGCCAGCCAGTTCGCCAGAGTCCCGAAGTCACCGGGGGCAGCGAAGACCGGATCGGCGTAGAGCGCTAGTTGATCCGCGAAGATCCATTTCTTGAGCAAGCCAAGCAGGAAATACTCGCCGCCGAGTTGAAAACGGGCCCAACTCCAGCGCTTCGAGCGGCGGATCTGGGGCAAGAAGTCCTTGGCTCGGACAATGGGGCCGGCGATCAGGTGAGGAAAGAAGAGGACGAAGAAGAGCAAATGGGCGGGATTGCGCTCGGCCCGCACTTGCCGGCGATAGACATCGACGGTGTAGTTAATAGCCTCGAAGGTGTAGAACGAGATGCCGATAGGAAGAATCACTTGCAGTGTGTTGAACCACCTGGACGAGCCGGCGGCGATCAGCACTTCATCCAACGAGGCGAGGAAGAAGTTAGAGTATTTGAAAAGACAAAGCAGACCCAGATTGGCCGTGATACTCAGAACGAGCAGGGCGAGACGCAGGCGCGGCCGGCGGAACGTTTCCAATCCCAGGCCAATGCAGTAATCGAGCAGCGTGGAGGCAACGATCAGCAGAGCGAGTTTGCGGCTCCACGAAGCGTAGAAGTAGAAGCTGGCGGCCAGTAGAAGCCAGATGCGCGCCTCATCCCCGGTCAGCGTGAAGGACCGTCGGCGCGGCAAGGGGATTTTCCAGCGCAAACGACGCCAGGGAACGAACCAATACAATGCGAAAACGATGGTGAAAAACTGAGCGAAATTCCACGAACAAAACAACATAACACGAGCCTCGACCCCAAGTGTGTCAAGGGGAGGGCGATGCGTTACCGAATCGGTCTCGGAGGTAGAGGACGCGAGGTGCGGGCCAAAGTCTACTCAAATCGTAACCGAGGGATCAACCCCAAGAACGGCAAGATACGCGTGCCGCTGGCCTGGGAATGCTGCGCTATGCTTCTTGCCGAGGCGTGCCGAGGACGAAGCGAAAGAGCAGACCGGCGCACAGAAGAAAAAAGGCGCCGCCGCCGATGATGCTGCCGAGGAATGCTGGATCGAAAAATACCATGCGAAGGGCGTCCGCGTTTCCAAGATACGGCCACAGCCATAGCGTCAACACCACGCCCAGGCACAGGGCAGGGCCAAACGGCAACGGCTGGTTGCCCTGCCGGATCAGGTGGATGATGCCGAAAAGAAGGCCTGGAAACGTGGCAACGAAGAACGACAACAGAACAGGCTGCCAGCCCACGAACGCGCCGGCCATCATCATCAAGTCGGCATCGCCAACCCCTAATCCCTCAATGCCCCGTGCCACGCCGTAGGTAAACCGGACGAGCCGCATCACCATCATACCGGCAAAGGCTCCCGCGAGTCCGGTCGCCAAGCCGAACTGCCAGGTGCCCGTCGCCAACCAAGAGGGCGTCGGATACCACATCGGCCACGGATACAGTCCCGCAGGCAAGCGCGGCGGGACAAAACCTCCAGCTGCCGGCAACGGTCTACCCGCGTCGGGGAAAGGCCACGGGAACAGTGCGCTGCACGCCAGGCCGATCAAGGCGCCAGTGACGGTGATGGGCAACGGGATAGCCATGTCGTCAAGATCGCACAGGGAGGTCAAAAGCAGAAAGCTCACCAAGACTGCATGGCAACCGAACACCGCCCAGGCCGCCGATGGAATATCTCCCTCCGAGATTGCTTCTAGGTGGGACTGGAGATAGGGCAAGCCGATAACATTTTTTCCGATCTCCAGGTAAAACAGTCCGGCGAACAAAAATCCAGTCAACAGCTCGACGATGGGATAACGCAGAGGAATGCGCTCGCCGCAGCTGCGGCAACGGCCGTGCAACAGGAAATAACTGAGAAGCGGCACATTATCGAACCAGCGGATCGGCTGCAAGCAACGGCCGCAGCGCGGTCCCGGCCAAAACAGACTCTTTTCCAGAGGCAGGCGATAAAAGCAGTAGTTGATGACGCTTCCCGCGCCGATGCCAAGGATGAATACGAGAAACAGCCAGAAATTAAACATGTGTTCACCTCGGCGAGCGGGGTCGCGTAAGCGCCCCGAGTGTGACTCCTCGAGGCGCTTACGCGACCCCGCTGGCCCAGTGCAGGATCTCCGCAACAATCGCTGCCGGGGCGCGTCCGGTAGTTTCCACGATCAAGTCGGCACATTGGCGATAAAGCGGTTCTCGTAAACGCAGTATTTCTTCCATCTCCTCGCGGCCGCCAACAGTCAGCGGAGGCCGCCGGTCCGCCGTCGCGCCGTCGGCCTGAACCCGCTGCCACAGCGTATCGACATCGGCCTTTAACCAAACGATGCGCCCCGAAGCGCGGAGCAAGGCGCGATTGTTCTCACGCAGCACGATACCGCCTCCAGTGGCGATGATGCAGCGATCAAGACGGCACAGTTCCCCGAGCACAACGGCTTCCTTGTCGCGAAAGCCCGCCTCGCCCTCCGCTGCGAAAATGGCTCGAATCGATTGGCCATAACGCTTTTCCAACACCTCATCCGCGTCGAGCCAATCCCAACCTATCTCGTGAGCCAGCAACCGGGCAACCGTACTCTTGCCGCTGCCGCGCGGACCGATGAGGAAGAGACGGGGTGACAAGGTGACAGGGTGACAGGGTGACAAGGTGACGACGGATTCCGTTGTAGCTGCAGGAGGAGACAACATCGGCCGCCGAGGATTACCGGTTCGAGGTTGATCGTTCACCTTGTCACCATGTCACCTTATCTCTTCCTCGTCGCGGATAGCGACGGGTGAGAGGGCGCGTTTGACGGCCTTGCGCATCAACTCGATGGGTGCATCGCGTTGCGTAAACAGCTTGAATTGCTGGGCGGCCTGACGGACAAACAGCTCGACGCCCGTGATCACATGACAGCCGCGAGCGCGAGCCTCCTTGACCAGGAGCGTTGTCTCCGGCGTATAAATCGTATCGAAAACTACAAGGCCGGGCTTGAGAAAGCTGGGATGCAGCGGCGTTTCATCTACTTCGGGATGCATGCCGACCGAAGTGCAATTGATGACCACATCGCAGAGAACGCTGTGCCGGCCCTGCCATTCGATATGCCTACCGCCAATCTCCTCAGCTAAGACGGCAGCCCGTTCACTGGTGCGATTCGTGACGTTCACCAGGGCACCCTCGGAGCGAAGGGCATGAGCAACGGCACGGCCGATGCCGCCGGCGCCCAACACCAATACGACTTTCGATTGCAGCGATGCCGGCTCGGGCAGCGAGGTCTGAATGGTCCGTGCCGGCATCACTTCCGGGTTGGTGAACGAGGTCGGCAGATACGCCCGCAGCGTATCGATCACACCCTGGTAATCGGTGTTGTAGGCCGAGAAATCGTCGCCGCTGCGAATCAGCGTATTGGCAGCCTTGGCGCGCACGACCGACTCATCCTTGTGCTTGGCCAGCTCCGCCGCCTCCTCCTTATGCGGGATCGTCACACTATAGCCCTGCACGGGTATGTTCATGAACGCCTTGAGCGAATCGGCAAATTCCGGGCGGGGCACGCGGAAGGGTACGTACACGGCGTTGATGCCGAGATGACGGAAAGCGAGGTTATGCACCAACGGACTAAGGCTGTGCGCCACCGGATCGCCCAGCACGCCGAATACCCTGGTATTGGCGTTAATGTGGTCGTAGAAGTAGAGACGCTTCAGCTCCTCGAACGAGGGCAGTCCGGGGGCTATGCCGCGCTCCTTGTTGAAGGCGGCGTAGGTGAAGGGAGCGCCGAATTTGGCGCCCAGAATTCGGCTGGGCATGCCCAGATCGCCCATGCAGAAAGCGACGGTGGGCCGCGGCGCGTTTTTCAGCAGTTCCAAGAGGCGGACACTGTCTTTCGGATGCTGGGAACGCACAGCCAGCTTGACCACGTCGCCGTCCTGGGAGCACATGCGCTCGTAGATTTTTTCCAGGTCGGCCGGCACCTCGCGCATGTTGTGATAGCTGATGATCCGCTTGACGTCTCGGAAGCGACGGATGTTGTCGGCGACGTCCGTTTCGAGATCAACCCAATCGAACCCGGCGACGATGGCCTGGCGAAGCAGGGCCAGCCGCGCCTCCTCGCTGCCGCTCCAGCGCCCACCGTCCTGCGGTCGGCGCACGGTCACCACCATCGGACACGGCTTCCGATCGAGCAAGCGTTTAAAATCGGGCGCTTTGGCGAGGAAGTCGACGCGCAGCTCGATAAAGCCGGCTCCCTGTTTGGCCGCCTCCTGAATCTCGACCTGGACCATCTTATGACGGGTTCGCCCGATGACGACGCAGATGGGAGAAACATCGAATTGCGTCACGCCAACAATCCTCGCTGTTCCGCCGTTTGCAGCCTAGCGCCCTTGCGCCGAGAGTGAGAATGCTAAGTCGCAAACGGTCTTGATTGTCACTCTAGCCAAGCCCTCGTGAGCGTGCAAGCTCTCCGTTCGCGACGATTCGCGGAAGTGTTAGTTACCGAGAACCGGCTTTTGTTTACCTTCGACTTCCGGATTCACCCATGCCTGCAACGGTTGGCCGCTAAGTCCCGCCAGCAAATTGTTGGCACAGATCTCAGCCATTGCGTTGCGAGTCCCAACGGTTGCGCTCGCGATATGTGGCGCGACAATTAAATTCGGGAGATGGAGAAGCTCGCTCGCGGGGTCCGGCGGTTCCGGATCGGTCACGTCCAAACCGGCTGCGAAAATCACGCCGTTTTTCAAAGCGTCGATCAAATCTTTCTCGACCACGATGGGGCCGCGAGCCGTGTTCACGAATATCGCGGTCGGCTTCATCTTGCGAAACTGCTCGCGATTGAACAAGCCGCGCGTGGTTGGGTTCAAATCAGTATGAACGGAGACGAAATCCGACTGATTCAACAGTGTATCAAGATCGACCGGACGGGCGCCAAGCTCCGACTCCGCTTTCTCATTGCGGTATTGATCGTAATAAAGCACCTGCATGTCCCAGCCAAAGCGACAGCGACGCGCCAGTGCATAGCCGATGCGGCCCATGCCGATGATGCCCAATGTGCGGCTGGCGAGATCCTGACCGAGATGTCCCAGCGGCTCCCACGTTTTCCACCGGCCGACTTGGGCATAGTCCGCGCTTTCTACCAGCCGCCGGGCCGCCGCGATCAGTAGGCAGAAAGCCATGTCAGCGGTGGCATCGGTCAGAACGCCGGGCGTATTGCCGACGGCGATGCCCCGCGCCGTCGCCGCCGCCACGTCGATGTTGTTGAATCCAACGGCGTAATTGCTCACTACTCTGAGTCGCGGCGCCGCGTCCATCAGGGCAGCGTCGATGCGATCGGTCAAGAGTGACACCAGGCCGTCACACTCCGCGATTTTCCGTTGGATCAGCTCGTAGGGCGGCGGTAGCTGCTCGGGCCAGACTTCAGCATCGCAAGCTTGGCAGATGCGATCGAGTCCAGCTGCCGGGATGCGGCGAGTGACGAAGACTTTCGGTTTGCCGGCCATTGGTGCGGCTCCTTGAAAACACAATTCGCGGCCTTGATTTTGGATGATGCCCTAAATCTCCAGCAACAGCCGTTCCGGGCTTTCGAGGCACTCTTTGATGCGCACCAGGAAACTCACGGCTTCGCGGCCATCGATGAGGCGGTGATCGTAAGACAGGGCCAGGTACATCATCGGACGAATAACGACCTGATCGTTCACGGCGACGGGCCGTTTCTGAATGGCGTGCATGCCGAGAATGGCGCTCTGCGGCGGATTGAGGATCGGCGTGGACAACATCGAACCGAAAATGCCGCCGTTGGTGATCGTGAAGGTGCCGCCTTGCAAATCGGCGACGCTGATCTTATTGTCGCGCGCTTTCTGAGCTAATTCGGCAATTCCCTTCTCGATGGCAGCGAAACTCAGCTGCTCGGCGCCCCGCAGGACCGGGACCATCAAACCTTTCTCGGTGCTGACGGCCACGCCAATGTCGTAATAATCGTGATACACAATGTCGGTACCATCGATGAAGGCATTGACGGCGGGGAAAGTTCGGAGTGCCTCGATGGCTGCCTTGACGAAGAAGCTCATGAAACCCAAGCCGACGCCATGTTTTTTCTGAAAGTTCTCTTTGTATTTCGCCCGCAAGGCCATGATGGCGCTCAGGTCGGCCTCGTTGAAGGTTGTCAAAATGGCGGCGTTCTGCTGAGCCGTGAGCAAGCGTTCGGCGATGCGGGCCCGGATGGGCGTCATGCGTTCGCGTCGTTCGCGCCGGTCTCCACTCGGCTTGACCTCGAAAGCGGCCATGGGAGCCTCGGCTTGCGGAGGCGGGGCAGGGGGGGGCGCAGCGGGAGGTTCGGCAGCGCCGCGCTGCTGGAGATGAGCGAGTACATCTTCCTTCGTGATGCGACCTCCGCGTCCACTGCCGGTGAGCTGCGATGGCTCAATGCCCTCGGTTGCCGCAAGCTGACGAGCGGCCGGCGAAAGGAACGGTTCGGGCGTCGCTTGCGGCTTCGCGGTGGGAGCATGGGAATTGCCGTCGCGCTTGGCCGCTGGAGCCGGCGGTGGAGGAGCGGGGGCAGCCGCGCCCTCTTCGATCTGACCGATCACCGCTCCGATAGCAACCTTTTGGCCTTCGCTGGCCGTGATCGCCAGCCGGCCGCCTGCGGGGGCCATCACTTCCGTAGTGGCCTTATCGGTCTCCAACTCACACACCGGCTCATTCGCTTTCACTACCGCCCCATTCGGTTTCAACCAGCGCGCGATCGTACCCTCGGTGATCGATTCGCCGACCGAGGGAACTTTGATCTCAGTGGACATACAAACCTCTGCAAACTTACCAACCCGAAGCGTAAGTGAGGCCAGAGAGAACAGCCCTCGCTTACGCTTCGGGTTGATTTAGAATTATTTCCCTGCCGGCGTTGCGACGCGCGCTTCGGGCGTCGGCCCGTTGGCGACGGCGGCATAGCGATGCGGAGCGGCACGAGCGCCGACCACATGAGGAATGGAGCCGGTAATCGCCGCTTCAACAAGCTCCTTCTGCTCCCGGCGATGGACGGCCAGCGAGCCGGTGGCGGGGCTAGCACTGGCATCGCGGCCGACGAATTCAACGTTGTAGCCCTGGCTTCGCAAGCGCGGCTCCATAAATGACCAACCGCCCATGTTCTGCGATTCTTCCTGCACCCACACCCACTCTTTGGCTTTGCGATAACGCCGCAAGACCCGCTCGATGGCATCTTGCGGATACGGATAAAACTGTTCGATGCGAACGATCGTAATGTCGTTGGCCTTGGACTCGATGAGACGCTCCAGCAGATCGTAGTAGACCTTGCCGCTGCACAAGATCACACGGCGAACACGCGAGGGGTCTACCTCGGGATGGTCGAGGACCTCCTGAAAGCGGCCTTTGATGAAGTCTTCCAGCGGCGAGCTGGCTGCCTTGAGCCGCAGCAGGCTTTTCGGCGTCATGACGATGAGCGGCTTGCGGAAATTGCGCTTCATCTGCCGCCGCAATAGATGGAAATATTGCGCCGGCGTCGAAGGATAGCATACTTGGATGTTGTCCTCGGCGCAAAGTTGCAGATAACGTTCGAGCCGGGCGCTGGAATGCTCCGGGCCTTGTCCCTCGTAGCCGTGCGGCAAGAGAAGGACCACGCCGCTGTCGCGCTGCCATTTCGATTCGCTTGAGGCGACAAACTGATCGATGATGACCTGAGCGCCATTGGCGAAATCGCCGAATTGCGCTTCCCAGAGGACCAGCGTGTGCGGAGCATCCAATGCGTAGCCGAACTCGAAGCCGAGCACGGCCGCCTCGGACAACAAACTATCATACACGTCGAAGCGCGCTTGCTTGGGAGCCAACCCGTTCAGCGGCGAGAACGGCTCGCCGGTGCGAGCGTCGAACACGACCGAATGGCGCTGGCTGAACGTGCCGCGACGGCTGTCCTGACCGCTAAGACGAACAGGTGTCCCTTCCAACACTAACGAACCAAACGAGAGCAATTCGCCCAACGGCCAAAGGATCGGTTTGCGCTCCTTCATGTCCTGTACATACGTCTTGAAGATGCGCGCCACTGTCGAGTGCATTTGGAAATTGTCCGGCACGCGCGTCAGCCCCTCGACGACTTGTTGCAGCGTCTCCTCGGCCACGCCGGTCTCGACGGTGGCGTGCGAATAGCGGGACGTCATTCCCTTCCACTGGCCCTCGAAGCCGTGCATCATGGTCGGATAATGCGATGGCTCGGTCCGCGCCTCCTCCAGTGCCTGTTGCAGCTTGTTCTCGAACTTTTCCGTGATGGCTTCCGTTTCCTCGACGGTAAGGTCGCCCATCATGATGAGCTGTTCAGTATAGACCGAAGAGAGCGATGGCCGACCGCGGATCTTGCCGTACATGATGGGCTGCGTAATCGACGGATCGTCGCCCTCGTTATGGCCGTGGCGGCGGTAACAAAACATGTCGATAACGACATCGCGTCGAAACGTCTGCCGGAACTCCAAGGCCAGTTCCGCCAAGTAAACCGACGCTTCCGGATCCTCGCCGTTGACGTGAAAGATCGGCGCTTGGATCATCTTCGCGATATCGGTGCAGTACGTGGTCGAACGGGCATCGCCGGGAGCTGTGGTGAAACCGATCTGGTTATTGACGATGACGTGGATGGTGCCGCCCGTCGTGTAACCAGCCAGCTGCGACAGGTTCAGCGTCTCGGCGACCAAACCTTGACCGGCAAAGGCGGCATCGCCATGAACCAGCACTGGGATGCCCCAAAGCCGCTCGCGATCACCGAACAGCGTTTGCTTCGCGCGTGTCCGTCCCTCGACTACGGGATTGACCGCCTCTAGATGGCTGGGATTGGGCGACAACGATAGATGCACCTTCTTGCCGTGCGAGTTGACTCTATCGCTGGAGAAACCCAGGTGATACTTAACGTCGCCATCGCCGTCCATCGTGTCGGGCAGAAATTTGTCCTCGAATTGAGCGAAGATCTCTTCGTAGGGCTTGCGAAGGATATTGGCGAGCACGTTGAGCCGGCCGCGGTGGGCCATCCCGAGAATGATCTCCCGCACCTGCATGTCCGCGGCCTTCTCGACGATTGCTTCCAGGATCGGGATGAGCGTCTCGGCTCCTTCCAGTGAGAACCGTTTCTGACCGGTGTAGCGGGTATGCAAGAAGCGCTCGAAAAGCTCGGCGTAGTGGAGGCTCTTGAGGATTCGGACCTTCTTGGCTTGATCGAAGCGTGGACGATTGCGCCGGGGTTCCATTCGCTGCTGGAGCCAAAGGCGGATGCGCGTATCCTGGATGTGCATGTACTCGACGCCGATGCTACGGCAGTAAGTCTCTTTGAGGGCGTCGAGAAGCTGGCGCAGAGTTCCGCGCTCCATGCCCAGAAAAGGCGCGGTGCTGAACGTGCGATCGAGGTCGCCTTCCGTGAAGCCGAATTCGGACAGCTCCAACAGCGGATGTTTGGCGCGCGCCTCGCTCAAGGGATCAAGATGGGCGAGGAAATGGCCGAGATCGCGATAGGCGTAGATAAGGCGAACAATCGCTGTCTGTGCCAGGCCATCGACGGCAGGGGCGCGGGGGCCGGCCTGATGCGCGGAGCCCAGCTCGAACCCCTCGAAAAAGAAACGCCAGCTTGGATCCACACTTTCGGGATCCTGCCGCCAGCGCTCGTAAATTGCCTCAATGACTTCCAAATTGAAAGGGTTGGCGACCGTACCAGGACTCATAATATCAGGTTTCCAAAAAAGCCTCGTGCCGGGAGAGAGGCCCGCGAAGTCTTATCTCCTTCTATCCTCATTTAACGCCGCATGAGGGAAGAGGACAAGCCGCTTAAAATGATAAGGCGACAAGGTGTCCGGGCGATAGTGGATAAAATGACAAGGTGGATGACTGTAGCGAGGAGGACGAAGGATCCGGGTCGTGACGGATAGGATGTTTTATCGAAAAAGGCAAGCGGCACAGTGTAGGCTCGCCTAAGCGGAATATACCGGCGAACTTACGCCGCGCCGCTTGCGTCCATTCGTCCCCTGTTCCCCCGCCAAGGCGTAAAGGATATAGTTAAGAAAAGAGGCCGAACCGGAGCCAGTCCGTAATTATGAAGCATCCTCCACCACTTCCCGCGAATCACCATAGCCCCTTGGTCTTCCCCTCTCCGAACACTCCGCGCTCCAGCCGCCGTCAAACGCGCTGCCGGGTTGCCATGTCGCTGTGCCGCGGTTCCGCGTTTCAAGGCGCTATCGAGTCGTTGTTGCGCCGGCGCTTGCTTTTCGCCGCCGTTCTCACGATGACGCCGTCATTGATCTTCTTCATCCGCAATCTGATCGATACCAACTTACCACCGCACTTGAACCGCTGTGCGATGTGTTTTCAGGGCGGCGTCACGTCGGTGACGGCATTGATGGCCTGTGTGCTATGGCGGCGGAAAGATCTGTCTCTGCCGGTTTTGCGGATCATGGAGCTGGCGATTTTTGGTTCGATGGCTGTCTTCTTCGCCTGGCTGCAATACCGCGACTTCAACCACGGGCCGCTAGCCGCGGCCTCGAGCTGCGCCCAGGCGCCGCTCATTCTCAGTCAAGCGGTGGGCAACAGTTCGACGAAGTGGTTCTTTCTCATTGTTCTCTACGGCGTCTTCATTCCGAACACCTGGCGGCGCTGCCTCTTCGTCAATCTCGCCCTGGCATTGACACCGTTGATCTTGACGCCGCTGGCCGCTTCCCGCGACGGGCCGTTAGAGCCGGAAATGCGCTTCGCGCTTTTGGACATGGCGACCTTGTTGTCCGTGGCCATCGCCATTGCCGTGTTCGGCTCGCACCGATTACAAATCCTCCAGGCCCAGGCTTTCGAGGCGCAGCAGCTGGGGCAGTATCGTCTCGGCAAGCGGCTTGGCGCCGGCGGCATGGGCGAGGTGTATCTGGCCGAGCATCTGCTGCTGCGTCGTCCTTGTGCCGTCAAGCTGATCCGGCCGGAGCAGGCCGGCGATCCAACCACCTTGCAGCGTTTCGAGCGCGAAGTGCAGGCGATGGCGACGCTGACGCACTGGAACACCGTCGAAATCTACGACTACGGCCATGCCGACGACGGGACTTTCTACTACGTGATGGAGTATCTGCCCGGCCAGAACCTGGAGCACTTGGTTGGTTGCTACGGCCCGCTGCCTCCGGCACGCGCCATTCATTTGCTCATCCAGGTCTGTCGTGCTCTGCGCGAGGCACACAGCGTCGGTTTGCTCCATCGCGACATCAAGCCGAGCAACATCATCGCTTGCGAACGCGGCGGCGTTTTCGATGTGGCCAAGCTGCTCGACTTCGGGCTTGTCCACGCAACGGGTCCGCACAAGGACGACGATCGGCTAACTCATCACGGCACTATCATCGGCTCCCCGCCGTACATGTCACCGGAGCAAGCCGCGGGCAAAAATGAGCTGGATCCGCGCAGCGACATTTACAGTCTCGGCGCCGTCGCATACTTCTTGTTAACCGGCCAGCCCCCCTTTGTCCGGGAGACGGCCATGATGACGTTGATGGCTCACGCCTATGAGCCGGTGCTGCCGCCCGAGAGCCTCCGCCCCGACTTGCCCGCTGATTTGCAATCAGTCGTGCTCTGCTGCCTGGAGAAAGATCCCTCGCGGCGTTATCCGGACACTCATAGCCTGGAGCAGGCGCTGGCCTCCTGCGCCGCCGCTGATCAGTGGACAGAGGAGCAGGCCGCGTTGTGGTGGCACGAACATCCTCTACCTACTTCCGGCAGCGAAACCCGAAAGCACCCCGACCTGCCCACGACCCTAGCTGTGTGATCGAATCGGTTGGTTCTTGAAACATTCATGGACGGCGGGCGATACGGAGGAAATCCTGATGGCAGGAGTATTCAAATCCTCCGCCTGGTCGTGCAAACCGACTGGCGACATATTTCTCCAAATCGGCCCAGAACGGCGGATTCGGCATCGGTAAGACATTTAGGATGAATTCCGCGACCTCACACGCGGTCTGGAGATCTTCCGCTCGAATGTACGCCTCAACCGTATCGAGACGAGCATCGCAGGGTCCACCCGGAGCCGACTCGGCGATGGCGGAAAGCTCTCGCAGATCCAACCGCCGGCCGACGAAGTGCTTGACCATGTCCATACAGTCTGTGTCGGGATTCTGGATTGCGATCGCGAGCACTCCACCTGGCGCAAGCCAACCAATCAGCTGATGAATCGTTGCCACCCACTCCGTCCGCGGAATGTAGTAAAAGACGTGCGAACACAGAACGAAGTCGGCCGTGCGATCTGGTTTGGCAGCCAGGATCGTTTCGGGGATAAGAGTCGCGGTCGGGCAAGCAAGGCGGAACTCGGCGGCCAACGACGGGTTTGGCTCCACGCCGATTACGGTTGCGAACCGAGCGGCCAGCCACGCCGTTAGCTTTCCCGTTCCTGCCCCAGCGTCAATAGCGGTCTCCAGCCGGGTGAGTCCGCCGATCTCTCGTTCCAGCCATTCCAGCGCCTTGTCCTTTTGATCTGTATGCGCCAGGAAGGTGTGAAACGCCTTCGTGTATTCAGGGGTTCCCGAGTCGAATGTTGCGACGTGTGAGTTTCGCATGAGGTTCTCCTTTGAATCATGTACCGTACACGTGTGACGGGTGGCGTTCAAGGCAATGTCATCGCCGTCGGTACTGGGCCATGGCTCCTCAATGCGTCCGTTGCAGAAGCAGATATGGCGCTATGTCGAGCGAGTTTCCCGCAGCTTCATGCAGGTACTCGCCGCACGCGCCAGCAGTCTGCCCTCGCCGTCCTTCACGTCGCACTCCACATACCCCAGGTTCGTCCCAGCACGGACGACCCTCGCCTCGGCAATCATTCTGCCTTTTTTCACCGGACGAAAGAAATTGATCTTCAACTCGACCGTCGTGAACGTCTCGCCTTCGATCAGGGTGGCAGCATAAGCATAGCCCATCGCCGCGTCCGCCAGGTCGCAATAGATGCCGCCGTGTAGGGTGCCCATCGGGTTGTGGTGCCGATCGTCGGCTTCCATCTCGAAGATCGCGTGGCCCGGCTCTATTACCTTTAGAACGAACCCAAGCAGCCGGCTAATTGGGGGCGGGGGCGCCTCACCCTTCTGCATCTTCTGAGCGAGTTCGAGGATCGTTGCCATGCTTCCTCCCAATTACGAAGCTCCTACAATCTGTTGCACTCACGATGGAAAACACTTCCCGAAGGCCACCAGCAGTTTCGGCGACCCCTTGATGCGGATTTTCCTGCGCAGCAAGGCCCAGAGCAAGCCCCGCTCTTTCGCCAGGAAGCCCAGCCATGTCTCGCTGTCCGCCGTCACATGTATATCAGCCTCGCCCTGATGGCCGTCCTGAACCTGCAAGGTGCCGTTACGGATCGTGACGGTCGCTTGCTTCTCCTCCTTGCCGGTGAAGGTGAAGTGGTAGACGGCGTTCAGTTTCGCCGCCTTGCCCGGCTGAAAAGTGAGACGCAGCCCCGATAGGAACCGCTGGATCGAGGGAGGCCGCAGGCCGTTGTGGATTCGTTTGATCGTCTTGAGAGGGAAACGGCGGGCCACATGATCCTCGGCGTCCGAGCCGGGTATGACGTAGATCGTCTCCTCCTTTTCCTGCAATGGACGCACGATCTCGCGCAGATGGCCGGGCTTATCGGTGAGATAGGGTCCGATGACATCTTCTCCAGCCGGACAGACGCTGAGGCAGTACGCCGCCTTGTAGTTAGGCCCAAAGGAAAGGCTTTGCCACATCGACACCGATTCCTTGTCGGATACCTTCCTGCGGTAGTCCAGGGCGTTCTTGCTATCAGCGATCTGCTCGACCCAATCGGTGAAGCCGCCCAGGAACTCGCGGTAGTTATGCGTGTAGCAGGCCGAGAAATTAAAGTGGCCGTCCGGTGCAATCGCTCCCACCGGGCACGCCGCCACGCACAGCTTGCACTCCAGGCATGGATTATAGGAGATGGGGTGATCGTAGGCGCTCGCCTCGGCCGCAATCAGGATTGTCCCTAGCAGGATAAAGTTGCCGAATTTAGGATGGATAACGTTGCGATGGATGCCCATGTGACCTAGGCCGGCAGCAACGGCCACCGGCTTGTGCGATACGACCCAAATCTTCCCACCTGGAAAGCGGTCCATCTCCATCGGGAAACCCATCGCGGGGTTCAGTGCTCGTACACCCTCTCGTTCGAGGGCCGCCACGACCTTCCGAGCAACTTCGTTGACGTGATCGCCGGTGTGGTGAAACTCCAGGTTGGCAACGGAACGAGCCGGGCTGCGGATCGGCTCTCGGTTCATCCGGCAGACGAAGCTGAGGAGCGTCTTCGTCGCGGGGAACGCATGCAAGATGTCGTCTCGTTGGTCGTCCAGCGCCGGACGGCCGATTTCGACCAGTCCGGCGTCATCGGCCCCGCAATCGAGGCAGAGTTGACGCAGCCATGCCGCGTCCAGCGTTTTCGGCGGCTGAATGCTACCGGGGCGATTATTTTCCCAGAAGCGCCGGACCGTTGGGTGTTCGGCAAGGTTCATGAGGACACCTCGTTTCTTGTATACGCAATTATTGGAGGAAAAAACCACGAACCGAACGGCAGCATCTCTACGGCATGCCTGCTTTCTTGGCAACCTTATCGAGCAGAGCGATCCCTTCCTTCCCCAGAAGTTCTGTTGCTTGCTGCTGTGCCTCTTCCCAGGCCGGAACCGCTTTTTCGATCAACCGCCTCCCCTGGGGCGTCAGACGAAACGGCTGGGCACGGGCATCTTCTTCCGGCACAACTTCAAGCCAGCCATGCGCCCGCATCCGTTCCACGTTGCGGCTGAGGGTGGAAGCATCGAGTTGCAGAATGTCACAGACCTGGGAGGGGCGGGCAACGCCGAGTTTGGCGGTCACGATGAGAATGTTCAATTGACTGACTTTCAAGCCCAGCGGGCGCAAGGCATCGTCGTAGAGGTTCGTCACCACTCGGTTCAGGAGCCGCAACCGCACGGCGATGCAGTCGCGAGCAATGGCCTCAATCTTTGTCGTGGTTTTGTCCATGGTGGTACGTCTCCCCGATCTTCAATTTATTGTATATGCAACTATCGGCGGAAGTCAAGCGGATTCTTTGGCAAGAATGAGCCAAATCGTTATCGCTTCATCAATGCGAGGGGCCGAGCCGTTCAATCCGGAGGAGGGGGGGAAATCGACAACCACTGAGGCAGGGCCTTCGGCAACTCTTCGACGAACTTGCTCCGCGGCAGCACTGGATCGCAGCCGGCCAATCGTGCTTCTTTAAGTCGCTCGGTATCGACGTGTGAACCATAAGCAACTACGCGCGGGGTCGTCGGGCAGCTCTCGGTCAAGCGCCCGAACAGTTCGGGCAAATCAAGCCCCGGAAAAGCGAGATCGAGCAGGATGCAGCTTGGACCTTCCTGTCCGGCCAGTGCGAATAGTTGATCGAGCGAGCGGGCGGGTTTCACGGTCAGCCCCAACGCGCGGGCCTCGCCAGTGATTCGGCTGGCAAACATCAGATCATCGCACAACAGCAGTGCCGACGGCATGACAGTTCCTCGCCACGTACGGGGTCAGGGCAAGCGACCCAATTGCTGATACATATAGAGGATCGGCCACGCTCTGGCCGAGATCTTCAACGAGCAGTCATCGCAAATCCGGCAGATACCGTCAAAGTCGAGGAGCACCACTTCCAGGTCTTCCGAAGCATCGAGCTTGGTTTGAGACTGCGGCGTCGAGCGAGCATCGACAAAGATCAAGGGCACGGCTTCATCCGTCAGGCCGCTCGACGAATACAAGGGCTGCGTGATGCGATGGATGGCGGTGACTTCCAACCCGGTCTCTTCGAGGAGCTCGCGGCGTGCGGCGTCCTCGATACTTTCGCCGGCATCGATCAAACCGGCCGGAAACGCGAAGACGTAATCGCCGACAGGAACGCGGAACTCCTTGACCATCACCAACCGCGGCGGCTCATTCGGCATGCGCAGCACCGGCACGACGATGACAGCATCGGCGGGTGGGACCGGCTTCGTGCCGGTCGGTACAGCGGGCTGTGGCTTGCGCGAGGCATACATCCAACGGCCGCTATGTCCGTTATGCTCGAACGTGGCCGCATACAGGTTCAGCCACTTCTCATGAGTGAGTTGCTCAATCTTATGAATGTGCATGCCTAGATCGCCTCGGGTCCGCGTTCGCCGGTGCGGATGCGGATGCAGTCCTCCAGCGGCAGGATGAAAATTTTGCCATCGCCGATGCGGCCCTCCGGTCCCGTGCGTCCGGCCTCCATGATGGCGTTGACGGTTGGCTCGACGAAGTCTTCGTTAACGGCGATTTGCAATTGTACTTTCCGCAGCAGATTCACCGTCAACTCGTGACCGCGATATACTTCGGAATGGCCTTTTTGCCGGCCGAAACCCTGCACGTCCACGATGGTGAGACGGAAGACCTCGACTTTGTTGAGGGCTTCCTTGACGGCTTCCAGCTTCGAGGGCTGGATAATGGCGAGGATGAGTTTCATGAGGATTTGTTGCTCCTTGAACCAATGTCCGCAATAAGGAAACCCATCACAGCGCCCAGAAAAGCACAAGCAAGCCCCGCACCCTCATCGAACAGATGAGTGTAGCCAAGCAAAGCTCCCGCCGGCGCTCCGGCCAACACGCCTAGGGTGCGCCGGCCAAGCGCCGCCACGAGTCCGCCAACCAGCAATCCGAGGATGGCCCCGAATTGAGCCAGAAGCAGGGCGCCGGCAGTCGCTCCCACGAAAGCGCCCAGCAGAACGCGTAGGTTCCAGAGTTGTTGCTCCAGAGACCGGATCCGCTCGCTGTCAGCCGAAGGGATAGGATCCTCTTTCCACTGAATCTTGCGATTCTCTCCGCACTTCTTTTCGCACACCCGATCCTCGAATCGTTCCTGTCGGCGATGTTCCCAGCCTTCTCTCGCTGGGGTTTGGCCCAACATTAAGAGGATTTCGTCGCGGACATCATCCAATTTCAGTCCAAGATTCAGCAGGATTTGCGCTGCCACCGTGTCCTCTTCGCGCAACAGCCCAAGCAACAGGTGTTCGGTGCCGATGTACTTGTGATTGAGGCTCCTGGCCTCTTCGATGGCGTATTCGATGACTTTTTTGGCCCTCGGTGTTTGGGGCAGCTTGCCCACTATGACCACGTCTGGCCCTCGCAGAACGATTTTCTCGACCTCCATGCGAAGCTTGCGTAGATCGATGTCGAGGTTTTTTAAGACGTTGGCTGCCACGCCCGCGCCTTCCTTGATGAGTCCCAACAAGATGTGTTCGGTTCCAATATACTCGTGGTTAAAGCGCTGTGCCTCCTGGTTAGCAAGCTGCATAACCTTGCGAGCGCGGTCGGTGAAGCGTTCGTACATGGCTGATTTCTCCTTTGGAATTCCGCTGCCAGCTTGCGCGGACACTTGGCCAGCCCCGGGACGAGGTGGAACGTTGCTCCTTTTCTCAACCGGTATCTCGCGTCCGAGAATTCGCAGGACTTCGCCTCGGATCTCTTCTGCCTTCAAACCGAGGTTCATCAGAGCTTGAGCGGCCACACCTTCCGTCTGGCGTACCAGCGCAAGCAGTAGATGTTCAGTACCGACATAATTGGCATCAAGCAGTTCGGCCTCTTCGATGGCATTGGCAATGACTAGCTTGACACGAGGAGTCTGCGGTCGCTTGCTTCGGCTAGAGAAATAGGCACCACGTTGCGCGATCTTCTCTACTTCCTCGTAGAGCTTGGTCAGATCGACGAAGAGGTTCCTCAGCGCGTTGGCGGCGACTCCCGAGCCTTCTTCATAGAGTGCCAGGAGAATATGTTGGGTTCCGATGTACTCGTGATTGAAGAAATAGGCAACCACGTTGGCCTGTTGCAACACGGCTCGAGCGCGATCGGTGAAGCGTTCGTACATAGCTCCATCTCCCTCACGATTTGGCTGCCAGTAGTTCCTCCAGATGCGCCTGCACCGACTCCGCCAATACATCGAGATTGTAACCGCCCTCCAGACAACTCACCAAGCGACCGCCGCAATGAGTCTTCGCCACATCAACCACTTGCTGCGTCAGCCAAACGAAATCCTCGACCTCCAGGCCGAGCGAACCAATGGGATCACGTGCATGCGCATCGAAGCCGGCGCTGACTAGCACAAGCTGCGGCTTGATCTTGTCCGCTGCCTTGTCGAGCGCGTTGCGGAAAGCAGCCCGATAATCGTGGCGGGGCGTCCCATAGCGGAGCGGGACATTGAACTTGTAACCGTGCCCCGCGCCTTCGCCGGTTTCGTCGGTGTCGCCGGTTCCGGGGTAGAAGCCCATGCCGAAACGGTGGATGCTGAAAAACAGCACGCGCGGATCGGCGTAGAAAATGTCCTGCGTGCCGTTACCGTGATGCACGTCCCAATCGACGATCAACACACGATCAAGTGAATGAGCAGTTAAAGCATGGTGGGTTGCCAGGGCGATGTTGTTGAACAGACAAAATCCCATGCTGCGTGTCGGCGTGGCGTGGTGTCCAGGCGGCCGCACCAGGCAGAGCGCGTTTTTATCCTCGCCGCGTAACACCGCATCGACCGCCGATACGCACGCACCCGCCGCCGCCAGGGCGACCTGGAACGATTCCGGCGATACCACGGTATCGGGATCGAGCCGACCGCCACCGCGCGCGGCCATGACCTCTGCGGAACGCACCATCCGCGGCGAGTGGATCTGTGCCACTGTCTCGGCGGTGAGCGGGTGATAGGAACCAGATTGGCAGGGCGAGAGGAGGTCCGTTTGCTCCAGACGGGAGCGGACAGCGCGTAGACGATTTGCCGTCTCCGGGTGAGGACCGGTATCATGCTGCAAAAACAGAGGGTCTGTGTAAAGAAGGGTCATGCTGGCATTCTAGGGCGGCGTCGCAAAGAGGGAAACAGGCTGCTTGGGAGGAGATAGGAGGATTTTGACGCTTAACGCGGCCGGGATTGACGGCTTTCTCGCCAAGAAGCGGATGCGAATCGTGGGGGACATCGCGTAATATGAGAAAGGCAATTCTTGACCAGTCGGCAACGCCGGCAAGGGCCGACATTTCCCCTTGCTAGCGCTGCGGGCGGGCTAGCGTGACGAGGCGCATCCCATGATGCCAACCCGATGGCTTGTACTCAGCGGTTTGCTACTGGCCGGCGCTTGCTCCGGCTGCCGGCAGCAAGAGCAGACCCTGCGCAACCTCGTCCTGACCGGCTCGTCGGTGATGGTGCCGCTGTTGCGCGATATTGGCAAGCGATTTGAAGCCGGCCATCCTGGTGTGCGCGTGGATGTGCAGGCAAGCGTCTCGGCTCGCGGTGTCGCCGAAGCGCGGCAAGGATTGGCCGACATCGGCATGGTAGCGCGATCTCTGAAACCGGATGAGGCGATGCTGCACGCCACGCCCATCGCCCTCGACGCCGTTTGTATCATCGTCAATCGCACCAACCCTGTGGAAACGCTCAGCGACGACCAGATCGTCCGCATGTACACACGCGGCGTTTCGAATTGGAAGGAAGTTGGCGGACCCGATTTGCCGATCGTCCTAGTTCATATGACCGACGGGCGGGCGCTGCTCGATCTCTTTCTCGATCACTTCAAATTGCGGTCAACGCAGATTCGAGCCGATGCGCTTATCCAGGACAGCGCGCAAGGCATCCAGGCGGTGGCTAGTCGGCAAGGTGCCATCGCCTACGTGTCCTGCGGACATGCGGAAGCGGTCCACGACAACACCCCCATTAAATCGCTGCCCTCCGGCGGCATCGACCCGACGACGAAAAATATCCGCGAGGGCACTTATCCGCTATCGCGTCCGCTCCAACTCGTAACGCGCGATACACCTAAGGGATTGGCTGCCGAGTTCATCGACTTTGCTCGCTCCAACGCCGTCCTCGATCTGGTTCAACAGCATCACTTCGTCACGCTTGAGAAATGATGAGGGTCCGCCGGTGGGCGCAATCCACCGCGCCGGCGAACCGTCCGCGTACTATGCTCCTGATGAGGAGGATCGCGGACGATGTTTTCTCCCTTTTTCGTTCTGGCAGCTCAGTCGCCGACTCGTCAGAAAACGTTTCGCCGGCTGGTGGGCCTGCACCTGCTTCTCCTAGCCTGCGCGTGCTGGTGGCTATTGGAGCAGCCGATCGGCCGGCCCGCGCTTTTGTTGGGACATCTGGCGATGATAGCCGGGATCGTCGAGGGAGCGCTGCTGATCGGTTGGCGGCTGACGCAGCTGCCGCGCAGTCAGGCGCTGGAGTTTCTACTGGTAAGTCCGCTGCGTCCTCCCCGGCTGCTGATGGCCGAGGCGATGGTCGGCATCGCTCAGCTCGGTCTCGTTACTCTGGCTGGATTGCCGGTCTTGCTGTTGCTGGTGGCGGATGGCCGGCTCGAACCGCTCGATCCGCTGCCGCTGCTATTGATGCCCTTCACCTGGGGAGCGATCACCGGCTTGGGATTAACGGTGTGGGCCTATGAGCCACGTGATACGCGTCGCTGGGGCGAACGCTTTGTTTCGGGATGGGTACTGATCTATCTCCTTATCGGCGTACTGGCAGCGGAGAAGTTGCGGAACTGGCTGGTGATTTTTCCGACCGGCTGGCGAACCGAAATCCTACGCGTTCTCGTCGCGCTGCACACGCATAACCCTTTTGGCACGCTGAGCTATTGGCTGGAAAACGGAGCAGCGATCGCCAGCGAACGCGTCCTCGGCCTGGAAGCAGCGGCGCTATTCCTCCTGCTGCTGCTCTTGGCACGAGCCGCCTGGCGTTTGCAGGATCATTTCCATGAGCGGCACTATCAGCCGGTGCGCGACGTGTCGAAAGAGCATCGCGTGCGCATCGAGAATCGGCCGCTGACGTGGTGGGCGATCAAGCGCGTGACGGAGTATTCGGGAAGGATCAACCTATGGTTAGCAGGCGGCTTCGGCGTTTTGTACGCGCTGTACATCCTCGCGGGAACGCATTGGCCGAGTTGGCTTGGTCAGCGCGTGTTCCAGCTATGCGATGAAGTCGGAGGCATCGCCGCTTTAACCACCGGCTTGGTGGTGTTGGCCGCGGTGCCGGCTGCGTTTCAATATGGTTTATGGGACTCGAATGCCCAAGATCGCTGCCGCCGATTGGAATTGCTGTTGCTGACGAAGTTGGAGATGCTCGATTACTGGGAGGCGGCGGCGGCCGCGGCATGGCGGCGCGGGCGCGGCTATCTCGGCGTGGCACTGCTCTTGTGGATCGCCGCGGGTATCGCCGGCCGCATCTCCTTTGTCCAGATCGGTGTCACTTTGGCAAGTGCCGTGCTTTTGTGGTCGCTGTACTTCGCGTTGGGTTTCCGCGCCTTCGCGCGTGGCATGCAGGCAAGCGGACTCGGCTTGTTTCTCACGCTCGGACTTCCACTGACGGCTTATGTCTTGACGCGCTTTGGAGGAACGTTCCTGGGAGCGTTGACGCCGCCGGGACTGGTTTATTCTTCGCATGCACCCGCCGCGTCAATTTTCTGGATTGTCGGGCCGGTGTTCCTGACGGGATTGACACTTGTGCTGTCCCGGCGATCGCTACGCGATGGTGATGCCCAGCTGCGCCACTGGTACGATCAACACCACGGACAGAAGGTCATGAGCTGATCGTCTTAATGATTCCCTGGTGGAACACAACAGGTCGGCGACGTTCCGACCGCCGGCGCGTTCCAGCTTGGGCTTGGCGCGACGTAACCAGCCGCCGGAGCCGCCGGCTGGCAAACGCACGGCACACAGCACTGTGGCGAATAGGCGGGTGGGGGCGCCGCGTGGTAATAGCCGTGACGCTCGCACATCCGCTCCAAGCAACCGGCCGACGCCAGCAGAGTCGCCAATGCCGCCGCCAGGAAGAATCGTCTCCTCATCTTCGCGCTCCCTTTTCCACGACCTCCCCGGTCCCTTGTCTTTCTCCACCGGGCAAGGACGGAACCGATAATCGCTCCTCTGGTTTCCGTCAAGGCCAGTGTTTTGCTGGGAATACCCAATGGCGGAGAAAACTACTTGTCGTTTCATTCCGCATTCCGCATTCTGACCTCTGCATTGTGATTGCCCCATACCCCGCGAAGGAGGAACTCATGTCGAAGCCGGAAACTCGCATCCAGGAATTGCACCTGACCTTGCCGCCCACTCCCAAGCCGATGGCCAAATACAAGACCGCCCTGCTCGTCGGCAACATGCTGTACGTATCCGGTCATGGACCCGCGAAAATCACGGACAAAACGCCCGTGCAGGGCAGGGTTGGAGCGGACCTGACAACCGAACAGGGCAAGGAATGCGCCCGCGCCGTCGGCTTGAACATCCTCAGCACGGTTCGCGCCGCGCTCGGCTCGCTCGATAAGGTGAAGCGCCTGGTCAAAACCCTGGGCATGGTCAACTGCACAGCCGACTATAAAGATCAGCCACAGGTGATTAACGGCTTTTCGGAGTTGATGGCCGAGGTGTTCGGGGAAGACGCCGGCGTCGGCGTCCGCAGCGCCGTCGGCATGGGATCGCTTCCCAGCAACATTCCGGTGGAGATCGAGTGTCAATTTGAAGTCACGATTTGACTCGATAGAAATGCAGACGAGCGGGGTCGCGTAAGCGCCCCGAGGGAAGCACTCGGGGCGCTAACGCGACCCCGCTCGCCTACGAAGCCTTGATCGTTTTACTTCTGCTCCACCTTCTGCTTGATGCAGTACAGGTGATCGACGGTGCGTAAGAACAGGGCGTGGCCCGCTACGGCGGGCGACGACCAACACATCTCATTGATCGTATTTTTGCCCAGGAATTTGAACTCCGGGCCAGCCTGGACCATGTATGTTGTGCCCGCATCGTCGAGGCAAAACACTTTGCCGCCGGCAGCCCAAGGCGATGATGTAAAGCCCCGCGCTCCGGGGAGCCGTTCTTTGTAGGCTTGATCGCCGGTCTTGGCGTTGTAGCAGCTCAGAAACCCGCCGTGCTCGTCGAGGACGTAGAGGTATCCCTCGTACAAAAGCAGCGATGCCGTCTGCGGGCCACCCTTGGATTGAAACCAAGCGATACCTTGGTTTGAAGTCTCGCCCTTCTTCAGAGTGATGTCGCCGGACGCTCCCGCCTTCACGGCGATTAATGGGCGATTGCTGTTAAAGCCCATTCCGCCGCCGGGTCCACCAGGACCACCGGGAGGACCGCCCGGACCACCCGGAGGGCCACCCGGACCACCCCGCCCGCCGCGACCACCCATCATCCCCCCAAAGCCGCCACCCGTGCCGACGTACAACAACTCCTCGCTGGCAATCGGCGATGCCTTGGCCTGGCCGGTCATGCCGCCAAGTTCCCAGAGCTGCTTGCCCGTCGCCGGATCATACGACCGAACCGTCGGACTGCCTAGACACACCACCTCGGTACGTACCTTGTTCTTCCATACAAACGGCGTGCTCCAGCCGGTCCGCTCGGGGCGCTCAACGCGCCAAAGCTCGTCTCCGCTCTTGGCGTCGAGCGCGGCCAGGAACGACTTTTGTTCGTTATCGCATTGGATGAAAAGTCGGCCGTCGGCCAACGCCGGCGAACTGCCGGTGCCGAATCCCATCGCCATGGGATACGACCCAAGATCCTTTTTCCATACGAGATTGCCCGCAAGGTCGAAGCAATACACGCCGTGCATGCCGAAATAAGCGTACAGGCGCTCACCGTCCGTGACAGGTGTCTCCGTAGCATAGGTATTGCTCGCCTGCGTGGGAATGTGCGGCTTGCCCTCGTAGGCGATCTTCTGCCACAGTACCTTGCCGCTGGCACGATCGAGGCAGTAGACCTCCAGCTTGTAAACGGCGTCTGGCGGCTTCTGATTCATGCCGAAGCCTCCGCGCCGAAATCCTTCCCGCATGTCTTTGAATTGTCTCTTCTGCTCGTCGTTGAAGATTTTGTCGAGCGAGGCATCGACTGTTTTTTGCAGCACTTCCTGCTTCTTCTTTTGCTCTGCCGATAGTTTTAGACTATCCGCGAGGGATGAGGGCAAGAGCTGGCCAAACTGGGGAATGGCGCCGAAGCCGCCCGGACCGCGCCGGCCTGTATTCTCGCGCCTCTCCTTGAGCGTTTTCTTCTGCTCGTCGTTGAGGATCTCGTCGAGCTTGGCCTCGGAACTCTTTTGCAGTTCTTCCACTTTTTTCTTTTGTTCGTCGGTCAGCCGCAAGAAACTCTGGAGAAACGAAGGCACCAACTCGCCCGGCCGGGGCGGAGGACCAAAAGGTCCAGGACCGCCGCCACCGGGACCGCCGCCGGGCCGCCTACCGCCGGGAGGGCCGCCGCCAAATTCGCCGGGTCCACCGAAACCGGGTTGGGGTTTCTTCTGTTTCTCGGAATAGGCCGTGGTCAGGAACACTTTATCGCCCCAGATGATCGGCGACGACCACCCGTAGCCGGGCAGCTTGGTCTTCCAGGCGATGTTCTTGTCAGCGCCCCACTCGTTGGGAAGCTGCTTTTCCGCGCTGGTGGCCGAGCCGCCCGGCCCTCGGAACTGCGGCCATTCGTCGCCAGTCACGGCGGGAAGACAGACAAGCGAGAAACCCAGAACGGTCAGAAACATTCCGCGCATGAACACGTCCTTTCGTGAAAGATCGGAAACGCGAAGTCAGCCTCCGTTCTCTGTTCTAACTCCGGACGATGAAAACTAGATGAATTCCAATTGCTTCATGCGGGCGGCGGAGAAATGCCCCCCGGTCCACGTGGTCCACGACCGTTTGACTTGAACTCGAATGGGCGTCCGGTTAACTTTCGCCACTCTTGTTTCTGCTCTTCGTCCAAGACTTCGTCTACAATGCTTTGGACCGGGTCGAACCACGGTTGCTCGGGTTCGTTCTGCGGTCTGCCTCTTCGCCGCTCTTCGCTTGCAAGGGGCGCCGACTCAAGGAACAGTCCCTTGAACTCAAGAAATAGTTTCTTGAGCCGGATTTCGACAGTCGGGGGTGAGTGTGGATGAGATTCGGGTGGAGGACCATCTCGTTTGGCCTTTCCGTGCGGTGAAGGACCATCCCTCTTGCCTTTTTGGTGAAATGAAAGACCATCCTGTTTGATCTTCGAGCGAGGCGGTGGACCACCCTGATTGTCCATCGCGAAAGGTGGACGACCATCACGTTTGGTCTTTGCGTGCGGTGGTTGGAACGCTGGTTTATCCATCCCGCAAGAATGACCACCATCGAATGCCGCGCAGAACGCCTTTGCCATGATCGTGCGAATATTCTCTCGTTGCGCGGCATCCAGTTGCAGCTTCTCGATAATGTCTGGATCCTCAAACGCGCGGGACCCTTTGAATTGAAGATCGATTTCTCGCAATCGCTGCTGCTGATCTTCGGTTAAAATCTCTTTGGCCCTGTCCCTCATCCGGCGAGCATCTTCTGAAAATCGCACGAAACGTTCTTGAGGAGAGAGATCACGCTCCCCCCAATGCCGATTTCTCGCTTCGGCCTCCAATCTCTCCAGCTCAGCTATTTGTGTCTGGGAGATGCGTAGCTCTTGCTTCACGTCATCACGTTTTAATAGATGATACTGCATTGACCCTTGGATTCCGGCAAGTCTGTCGAGAATGTCAAGCACACGATCATGCGCGCGAGCGAGTTCGTCTTGCGTTCCGGGATAATCGCGGTCTTTATCGATAAGTTGTTCATAATAATTGAGAAGGTGCTGGAGGAATCGCTGCCGCACGCTGTCAAGAAATGGTTTCCCCGCCAGTTCCTGCTCGCACAGGTCGAACATGTCGCCCAGGGCTTTTTGCGCCAGCCTAAAATTCTCCTCTGCTTCCATCGCTCGTTGTTCAGTTCTCTTCCGGACGATCTCGGCGCTGACCATCGAGCCGGCGACCGTGAGAAAAAAGAGCGCGACTATCGACCAAAACACCGACGGATGCCGCCGCGTCCATTTTCGCAGTCGCTGCATTGGTGTTGCCCGCCTCGCTCGAATCGGTTGATCTTTCAGAAAACACGAGAGATCGTCGGCCATCTCCCGCGCCGTGGCGTAGCGCTCCGCCGGCGATTTGGCCAGCGACTTGAGGACGATCGTCTCCAACTCGACAGGTATGGATTTCTGAATGGCGCGGGGCGGCCTTGGCTCGTCGTTGAGGATTTGGTGCAGCAGGGTTTGCCGGTCGTTGCCCTCGAAGGGCGGCTGCTGCGTCAGCAATTCGTAAAGAGTCGCGCCAAGTGAATAGAGGTCGGTTCGATGGTCGATCGCTACTCGCTGCCCGTTCGCTTGCTCGGGACTCATGTAGCGCAAGGTGCCGAGCAGATCGCCGCTCCGCGTTAGTCCGGGATCGCTTTGAAACTGGGCGAGTCCGAAGTCCGTGATCCACAAATGGCCGTGCCCGTCCACCATCAAATTGGCGGGCTTGATGTCGCGATGGATCACACCGTACTCGTGGGCGTGTTCCAGCGCCTCGGCGGCTTGAATGCCCAAGCGAGCGACGGTGCGATAAAATCCGTTGCTATTCGCGGAAAACGAAGTGGCCAGGGCGCCGATAGGTTTGGTGTCGATGTCGGCAAGTGGGAGTTCTCCTTCCGGCAAATACGGTCCGGTCGGCGGAATGTCGCGCGAGTGTGGAGATAGGGCTTTCTCTCCAATCGTCGGTCGTTTCCCCTCGCTCTTCGCTCGCCGTAAATCGTGGATCACTTCGGCCAGGCTCTGCCCCTCGATGTACTGCATGGCGTAGAAATGGACGCCGCGCTCAATCCCGACGGTATATACCGGGACGATATGCTGATGATGCAGCTGTGCCGCCGCCCGCGCTTCATTCTTGAAACGCTGGAGCTGCCGAGGATCGAGCGTCAAGGCGAAGGGCAGGATTTTCAGCGCGATGCGGCGGCCCAATGAGAGCTGCTCCGCCTCGTACACCACGCCCATACCGCCGCGGCCAATCTCGCGGAGAATGCGATAATCCCCTAACGGCGTTCCCGGCGGCCAATCTCCAGGAGCGGCGCCTCCGCCAATCGGCGGATGCGATGCGGAGCTGGCCTCATGTAGCGCCTCCATCCCGTCCAGGCATTCACCGAGCGCGTCAGCGATTTCGACATGTCGGCTCAGGAATGCGTGTCGATCGGGTTTCTGTCCGGCCTCCAAGGCGGCGAGGTACTCATCCAACGCTTCCACAACACGGGGATCGTCCAACTTGGGAGAGTTGTTGTCGTGGGCTTTCATGGTAATCCCCCTTCCATCACGCGCCGCAGACTGGCAAGGGCTCGCGGCCACTGCTTTTTCACACTGTCAAGAGTTCGGCCAAGGCGCTGAGCCACTTCGGGAAAGGTCAGCCCTTCCAGGTGGCGGAGGATGAGAAGATCGCGCCACGGTTCGGGCAAACGCCCTAGCGCCTCCGCCAACAACACCGATTGTTCGCGGCGAACGGCTTGCTGGCTCGGAGAGCTTTGTGCCGCTATTAAACCGCGATCCAGCGCTTGTGAGGATTGATCCAGCTCAACGGTAAGCTGCCGTTCGAGCCGCACATCGCGGCGCTGGGTGCCTCGATAATGCCGCACCAGGTTCGCCAACACATACGCCAAGATCTGCCGCAGCCAGCCGAGGAATTCTTTCTCCGTCGTGCCCCGAAATCGCGCGAAGTCACGGTAGGCGCCAAGGAAAGCATCCTGAACCACGTCCGCGGCATCCACTTTGCCCTGTAGGCGCCTCCCAATCTGCACGCGAGCGAGGAGCGTCAAATAGGGACGATGGGACTCCAATAGCTCGCCTAGAGCTTGAGCATCCCCGGCCCGCGCCTGGTCGAGCAACGGTTGCGTGATGGAACCTACGTCCTCGCTCATGGCCTGATCGCTTTCCGGGGAGAGGAAACAAATCCTGGAGTAAAATCCGACGCCGAGCGCCGCCGACGGCGTTCCCACGCGGAGCGTGAGAATAAGGAGAAATCCTTTATGAATATCCTGCTTGGGAACGCACGTCCCGACGCTCGGCGTCTAGTTCTCTTCTACTGCTGGCCTCCCGGTGGCCCCCCGGGGGGAGGCCCAGGGGGAGGGCCGGGGGGACCACCAGGAGGTCCAAATCCTCCCGGCGGTCGCATCCTACCGCCGGGACCGCCGGGGCCTCCACGATGCTCTTGATGGCAAGCCTGGCATGATTTGGCCAGCGCGCCATGAGCTGCCAAAGCGTCAGTCTTGTTCTTATGCTCGGCAGCACTGGCCAGAGAAGCGCCCGTTTTGGAGAAGGAGGATGTATGCTTGGTCCATGATTCCTTGCTACCCTTGGGCGGATCGTACTTGGCCAGCGATGCGGTCAGCTGAGCCACTTCGTTCGCTTGCTGCTGAATCGACTCCCAGGGTGGCGCGTCGCTGCTCAATTCGCGGCCAATCGAATCCTTCAGCGACTGCGGTCCCCGGAAGAGCTTCACCATGACTTCGTCAATAGGAGATTTTGGCCCCCCTCGTCCCGGCCCCCCCATGCCCATCGGCGGGCCGCCACCGTTGTTCGGTGCTTGGGGGACCGCATCGTTCGCGAGCTTCTTGCTCTTGTTACATGCCGCCGTTGCGAAAACGACGATGAACAACGCTTGGAATACAAGGATACGTCCCAAACACTTCCCCATAGTGCAAGTCCCCCATAATGAATCAATCGATGTCGGAAATGCCGCCCGGCGGCAATTGTCGATCGAACCAGAACGGCATCTCATTAAATAGTAACCAAGTGGATTCTAACCGTGCCGAGAAAAATGAAGAAGTACGTTCCCAGTATGCCGCTGTTCATTTCCTTCCCCCTTGCCAGACGCCGGTTCGGTCCTGCACAATGCAAGGCGGCGAATCAGCTTTTTCGACCAGGAAACCACACATGGAGCTTCTGCTGATCGATGATGAGGCCAGCCTGCGGCGGACACTGCGCACGGCCCTGGAAAGCATGCGCCATACCGTCGCCGAGGCGGGTTCCGCGGATCAGGCCTTGTATTGGCTGCGCAAACAACCTTTCGATGCCGCCTTCCTCGACTTGCGGCTGGGGAGAGAGAACGGCATGGATCTGCTGCCGCAGTTGCTCCGCGAAGCGCCAGGCTTGGCCGTGGTGGTAATCACGGCTCACGCCACCATCGCGTCGGCGGTGGAAGCCATGCGCGCCGGCGCTTTCGATTACCTGCCCAAGCCCTTTACTCCCGATCAGCTCCGGATCGTCCTCGAACGCTGGAGGCAGGTACAGCGTTTGAAGAGTCAGCTCGCAAGTCTCCAAGAGCAAGTGCGCTCGTCCACGCCGGAAATGGATCTGCACACGCAAGAGCCGATCATGCAGCAGGCCCTCGATCTGGCCTTCCAGGTAGCAACAAGCGAAGCAACGGTGTTGCTGCGCGGCGAGAGCGGCACGGGCAAGGGAGTGCTGGCGCGTGCCATCCACGAACGCAGCGGCCGAGCCAATGGGCCTTTCGTCATCGTTCACGCCCCCAGCCTTTCGGGCGAATTGCTGGAGAGCGAATTGTTTGGACATGTCAAAGGCTCGTTCACGGGAGCGGTGCGCGATACCGAAGGCAAGGCAGCCGCGGCCGAGGGGGGCACGCTCTTTCTCGATGAGATCGGCGATCTGCCGCCGGCGGTGCAGCCCAAGCTCCTGCGTTTGTTGCAGGACAGGAGCTATGAGCGTGTCGGGGAAACGATTACGCAGATCGCCAATATCCGCATTATCGCGGCGACCAATCGAGACTTGATGGCCGAAGTCGCGGCCGGCCGGTATCGCGAGGATCTGTTTTATCGCCTCAACGTCATCGACATCGACCTGCCCCCACTACGGCAGAGGCCACGCGATATTCTCCCGCTCGCCAGGCATTTAGTGGCCTTTTTCGCGCAGCAAACAGGCAAGTCGGTTCTATCGTTCACCCTAGATGCCGAAGCAGCGTTGCTGCGTCACAATTGGCCAGGCAACATCCGCGAGCTGCGCAATGCCATCGAACGCGGAGTCATCCTGGCAACCGGCGCGACACTGGATCGTGTCCACTTGCCGGGGCAGGTGGGCAATCCACCGCCGCCGCGACTCGAAGTCGGCGGAGCCGTGACGCTCGATGCACTGGAGGCCGAACACATCCGCTGTGTCCTGGCAAACAGTCCGTCCCTGGACGAAGCCGCCGCCAGGCTTGGCATCGATCCCAGCACGCTTTATCGCAAACGCAAACGATATGGATTGTAGGTGGTTAGGTGGTTGGGTGGTTAACTACCCAGCTACCTAACCGCTCAACCCCCAACCACCTAACCACCTAACCACCTAACCACCTATTATCATGACACTGCGGCAGCGAATTGTGTTGGCGCTCGCCCCTTTGATGTGCTTATTGACGCTCATCGGCGCAACCGGCATCGTGCTTCTGCGTCAAGTCGGCGACCGCATCGAGGACATCCTGCGCGAGAATTACATCAGCATCGAGGCCATGCGCGATCTCAACGAATCGCTGGAGCGGATCGATTCTTCCTTCCAATTCGCCTTGCAAGGAAAGGAGGATGTCAAAAAGGAATACGACGCCAATTGGAGATCGTATCAAGAACACCTTCATCGCGAGGAAAATAACATCACTCTACCGGGGGAAGCGGAAAAGGTCGGACAGTTGCAAAGGCTGACCCTCGCGTATCGCGAAGCGGGCGACCGCTTTTTCTCGACCAGCGTGAATCAAAAGGCTCGCTCGGAGATGTATTTCGGCGGCAAGGACAAACGCGGTTTACTGCTTTTGTTCCGCGACATCAAAGCCGTATCGGGGGACATCCTTCGGATGAATGAGTACAGCATGAAGCAAGCCGATGCAGAAGCCAAGCAAACAGCGATGATCTCCCAGGTTTGGCTGGGGGTTGGCCTGGCTGCCACGGTCGCTATCGCGACGCTTCTGATCTGGTGGATCACGCGGTCTGTCCTGCGGCCGATCCAGGCTGTCACGCAATCGGCCATCGCCATCGGCGCCGGTAATTTCAATCAGTCGGTACCCATCATTTCCTCCGATGAGATGGGGCATTTGGCCGATGCGTTCAACGTCATGGCCCGGCAGTTGCGCAGCTATCGAGAATCGCATTCTGCGCGACTGTTGCGCGTGCAGCGCACCAGCCAAGCCACGATCGATTCCTTCCCAGAGCCGGTGCTGGTGGTCGATCCGGCCGGACGCGTCGAAATGGCCAACCCCGCGGCTCATCGCCTGCTGGGAATCGCCGCGCCACCGCCCGGCGAAGCGCCGACCACCACCTGGCTGCCACCTACCGCTCTTCGCCAGCCGCTCCAGGACGCTCTCCACAAGCACCGCCCCTTTCTCACGCAGGCGTTCGATCAAACCATCACGTTTCGTTGCAACGGCGAGGACCGCGCTTATTTACCACAAATTCTCCCCATTAAGGATCCCTTCGACACTACACTGGGCGCCGCTGTCGTCCTCAACGACGTGACGCGATTCCGATTGCTCGATCAAATAAAAAGCGACCTCGTAGCCACGGTGAGTCACGAGCTGAAAACGCCGCTGACCAGCATTCGGCTTGTGGTGCATCTGCTGCTGGAAGAGGCGGTCGGCTCGCTCACAGCCAAGCAAACAGAACTCTTAATCGACGCGCGCGATAATGCCGAGCGTTTGCTCAACACGATTGAACACCTACTAGCATTGGCGCGGCTGGAGGAAGGCCGCGAATCACTCCAGTTGCAATCGGAATCGCCGCAATCGCTCCTGGAGGCAGCTGCCGATGCAGCCAGGCCGCGCGCCGAAGCCAAACACGTCGAGCTGATCGTCGAAGATGTGTCGCATCTTCCGCGTATCGCCGCCGACCCGGCGCGACTCGGACATGCACTCAACAACCTGCTCGACAATGCCTTGACGTATACCGATCAGGGCGGTTCCATCACGCTTTCGGCCCGTATTCTCGACGAACACGACGTGCGCTTGTCGGTCGCTGATACCGGGGTAGGCATTCCGAGAGACTATCTGCCCCATGTATTCGATAAGTTTTTTCGAGTGCCGGACCAAAGCCGTGGCCACGGCACTGGGCTGGGACTGGCGATCGTCCGTGAGATCGTGCTGGCACACGGCGGGCAAGTGAGCTGCGAGAGCGAACTAGGAAAGGGCACCACGTTCCATTTAACGTTGCCGATATGGAAAAAAGAGCAAACCATAGAGAACACCGAGAAGAAACATATATAAGAGAAATGAATAGTAAATATATCTGGTATATTCTTTTCTCTGATGCCTTTTTTTCTGTGTCTTTCCCTGTGTTCTCTGTGACTGTGTGGTTAGCTCTTTCTTCGTGAGGCGAGTGTGACAATCAATTCGGGAGATCGTCCTGCGCCGGAGCGCTTTCTAGCATTGATCCGCGAGCAGCAGCGCGGCCGGCTCAAGATCTACCTCGGTTTCGCCGCCGGTGTGGGTAAGACCTACGAAATGCTGCAAGAAGCCCAACGCCTGAAAAAGCAGGGCGTGGACGTAGTGATCGGCATCATCGAGACGCACGGCCGCGCCGATACGGCGGCTCTAATCGGCGATCTCGAACAGGTGCCGCGGAAGCGTATTGAATACCGTGGCGTCGTCCTCGAAGAGTTGGACATCGACGCTCTGCTGAAACGCAAGCCGCAAGTGGCCCTTGTAGACGAGTTGGCCCACACCAACGCGCCGGGCAGCCGTAACGCCAAGCGTTATCAGGATGTGCAGGAACTCCTAAGCGCGGGCATCCACGTTATCTCCACTTTGAACATTCAGCATCTCGAAAGCCTCTATGACATCGTGGAAAGATGCACGGGAGTTAAGGTCAAAGAGCGCGTACCCGATTACGTTCTCGGATTGGCCGATCAGATCGTGAACGTCGATCTTTCGGCGGAAGACCTGCAAGAGCGATTGAAAGCCGGCAAGGTTTACCCGCGCGAACGCATCGATAATGCGTTGAACAACTTTTTCACAGAGGAGAACCTTACGCGATTGCGTGAGATGGCCCTGGAAGAGATCCGCCATCTCCTTGATCGGCGTCGGCAGGCCCAGAACGCCGAAGCGCCGACGCCATCCGGCCGGGTGATGGTCTGCCTCAGCTCACGCAGCCCGAATCCTCACGTGCTCTTGCGCAAGGGAGCACGCATGGCCGACCGCCTGCACGCGCCGTGGTACGCCGTGTACATCAAAACCCCGAGCGAGGATCTGGTGCAGGTCGATGCGGCCACTCAGCGGCGTATTGGCGATGCCCAGACACTCGCGCACCAGCTGGGCGCCGTCCCGTTGAGCTACGCGGGAGATAACTTCGCCGACGCCGTGGCTGCCTTCGTCAGCGAATATGGTATTACGCACATCATTTTGGGCCGCACGCAACGGCCGTGGTATCGCCGTTGGTTCGGACAATCGCCGCTGGATCGTCTGCTTCGCGCCGTTCGCGGCGTCGATGTCATCATCGTTGATACGCTCTGAAAGAAAGTGAGGAGTGAGGAGTAAGGAGTGAGGAGAAAAAGACGTTCTATTCCTCCTCACTCCTTACTCCTCATTCCTCACTTTCTTCCGGTGGAGGAAGTTCAACCAGCGATCCATGCCCTGTCCGGATTTCGCCGATACCTCGAAGGTCTCCATCCCGGGCCGTACGGCCTGAATGTTGCGATGGGCTGCCACCGCGTCAAATTCCACAGCCGCGGCAAGGTCCATCTTGGTTAAGATGGCCGCATCCGCCGTGTTGAAAATCGTCGGATATTTGAGAGGCTTGTCCTCTCCTTCCGTGACGGAGAACAGCACGAGACGCAGATCCTCGCCGAGGTCGAACGTGGCGGGACACACGAGATTGCCCACGTTCTCGATGAAAAGATAATCCAGCTCATCCAATCGCCAACCCTCGACCGCAGTCGCAATCATCTCGGCCTCTAGGTGACAAACGGTACCGGTGGTGATTTGCTTGACAAGCGGCGAGACCCCGGTCCCGCCGGAGCAGGCGCGGGCCAGGCGCTGGGCGTCGTTGTCGGTGGCCAAGTCGCCAACCAAAGCGGCGACGCGGTTGCGATCACGGAGTGAACTGAGGACTCGCTCCAGAAACGCCGTCTTGCCGGCGCCGGGGCTGGATACGAGGCTGACTACGAAAACGCCAGTCTCCCGGAAGCGCGAACGCAGAGTACGGGCAGCCTCATCATTGCGTTTGAGAATGTGCTGTCGGACCTGAACCAGCCGCGGGGTGACACTCATGTTTCGATCTCCAAGGCGGAGACTTCCAACTCCTGGCCGCGGACAATCGCATTGGTCCGCTCGCCGCAGCTCGGACAACGCAGCTCGTAGGGTGTCATCGGAATTTGATCCACCGCACAGGCGGCGCAGCGGATGACGAGCGGGACTTCCTCGATCCGAAGCTCCACTTCCGCCAGTGCCGTGCCTTCGCGAGCCATCTCGAAGGCCGACAACAGCGCTTCTTTGACGACGCCGCAAAATTGGCCGAGCTTCACATGGACGGCGGCAACGCGGCCGCCTCGAGCTTGGCCCTCCTCTTCGGCCAGGTCGAGAATGCTCAGGGCAATCGATAATTCGTGCATATTCGCCTCGGTCGTCTCCCGTCACATCCTGGAGACTTTTATGTATCTTCGGAGTTCGGGACCAAAATAGTACCACGCCAGGGCGCCAAGACCGACCACGGCCAGCCCTGCAAGTAACAGGCCCGGCCGCCGCACGCCTTCACGCTCAAGGAGGCCGCGCTGCGGTCTCTCCTCGACCGTCGAATAAACACGCTCAGGATACTGGGTTGTCATTCTCGACATGGTGACACCTCCTTTAGGGAGAAAGAATAGGGTTTTTTATCGGTTCACTCTTCTCACCCCGCAGCAGCCGTTCCGTCAGAGATTCGATGAGAGGGACCGCTTGATCGACCGCCCAGCGCACAGGATCGCTCAAGCCGTCTCGTATGTCCACATCGCCCCCAGTCTCGGCCGGCTCGCAGCCCACGAGCAGCAAGCGTTCCACTTTAGTACCCATTGACGCAGCTAAACGCAGCACCTTCGCTGGATCGAGATGGTGCATCTCTAAGAGCGTGCCCGAATTCTTGGTTTCCTGGTTGTCGTCGAGTTCCAGTTCGAGAACGTACAGGGTGCCCGGCGGTCCGCCGCGCGATACGGCATCCACCAAAATGACGGACTCGTAGCCGTCGAGTAGGGCGTAAGTCAGATCGAGACCGCGAATGCCGAAATCAACCACGCGCACTTCCTCCGGAAGGGGCCGACGCGCTAGACGCTGAGCCACTTCGACGCCGAAAGCGTCATCGCCGAGGAAGATATTGCCGATGCCAGCAATGAGAATGCGTGGTCGGGTCATGATTCCTCCGGGAGCGGTTCAACCTCTTCGGGTTGGAAGAAGAAACGATGTCCGGGTTGACGCAGAGCGCCGAAGTCCTTGCCTGGGTCATCGTCCACGATGACGGCCAGATAAATCCGGCCATCGTAATCTTGTTCGATTGCCTCGATCGTCGCCGTCTTTCCCGCCAGCGCCAGGTCAAGAATATCGGCACGACCTCTCGGCCGAAGCCGGACCCGATCGCCCTGGCGAATTTCACACGGGCCGACATGAAGGCATTCCAGACGGCGATGATTGGCTTCGGGATTCCAACTATCCATGCGCCCTCTCCCCCCGCGTGCGGATCGTGCCATGCAGTCCGAGCAGCTGTTCTCGCGCCAACGCTTCGGTTTGAGTGAGCAGATCGCGCACCCTTTCATCCACCGCGGCCATAGCTCGTTTCTCTTCATCTGTCAGCGTCAGGATGCGTAAGGTCAACATCTCGTCGATTTCCGTGCCGTCGAAGAAATCGCCCGGACTCTCAGGCGCCACCTGCGGATAATCGTAGAGAATGATCGGCGAGGAGAGCATGGTGTCTGTATCTCCTTCCGCTCCGACGAGGACGGGCCATACGCCGACGTTTCGGCAGGAAGCGGCCGCTTGACGCCAACAATCGGGCGGATCGAGCAGCGAGACAAACTCGCCGTGCCGTACGCCGAGAATGGCGTGTGTCGAAACCAGGGACCGCAGCAGGGCAAAATCTCGATGGATGGATGCCGATTCGCCCAGCTGTGTGAGATTGACCACGCGTAAGGTCAATCGAAACAGCCCATCCGCCGCCTTTAGCGCCCGCGCTTCGAAGCTTCCCGCGATGGGCTGTTGTTCACGCACCAGTATCCCGGCGATTCTCCCCTCTGCATCACGAATCGGCTCCAATCGCCGACTGGCGGGAAAGGTGAAGGAAACATACCGAGGTTGAGCCAGCAGCGCCCCAATTGTGATTTCGCTCAGGGGGACCTCGCGTTCTTCCGCCTCCTGCCACGATTGAAATAAGCGATCGCCGATCCGCAATGTCTCGACTGTGCGAAAGGACGGTTCGGCCCCGCACTGCCATTCGGTCAGAGGAGGAATTATCTCTCCGGCGTTGCGCTGCGTCAGATGAAGAAATCGGATGACCGCCTCGATCGTCGTCGTTGCGTTGCCATGCACCAAACATTCCGTCTGATTGCTTGCGGTCTCGCCGTTGCCGGCTTGGCAGTACGCCTCGGGGAAGAGTCCGCCGAAAGTCCAGCGCTGGCGATTTTTGATCGATGGACGATAGGGATAGAGAATATATCCCTCATAGAGAACAGCATCGGCAATACGGTCCACGAGCGAACGGTTCATGCTTTTAACGCCTCCTCGTTGCCGAGCAGGCGTTCGATGGTTTGCTCCCAGGTCGGCAGACTGTGACGGCTACGGTAATGGTTCAGTGCATCGAAAATGTCCTTGCGCAAGCACAACCAGGCGCAATTGGGATAATAGAGGTCCATTAGCTGAGACCATGCTGCCGCTGGCAAACGGAATGACGCCTCCCTGTCCCACGGAACCTGCGAGACTTGTAACCCACGGCCTGGCGATTCGTAGAAGATCGTACCGCTAAAGAGGAAGCATATCGGAATGTCGCCATCGTCGAGGGCGGCGAAGTATTTGGTCGCGGCCAGGCAGAAGTCGTAACTACAGGGGACCGACAAATCCGCAGTGCCGCAGCCGCGAAACGATGGTACGACCGTGTTCACGTCTGCCCAAAACATCGACCGCAAAGTCTGCCCCCAGCGATCCGGCGTGCCGAAAAGATCGACGAGCCGTCGCTGCTCCGCGGGGCTGTAGCGGCGGAGGGCCGGCTCGATGCGAACCTGGCAGCGAAGCGCCACGGCATGAATCGGAGTCGCCTCTTCTCCCAGCGTGCCGGCTTCCGTGATACGGAGTTTGAAGAGCAAATGCGGCGATGCCGCGTAGCGCTGCGGCTCCGCACCTTCAATCTGGAAATTCAAGTCAGGCATGGGTCACGCCTCCGCGAAGGCCGGCGAAAAAGCGAGCGATGGATTCCCACACCGCCGGACCGCCGGATAGACCACGCCATTGGCTGCGAAGCAAGCCGACCAACTCATAGCATTTATCGATCCCGACCCGATAATACTCACGCGCCGCGCCGATGCGATTGACCAACAGGGCTTCCACATCCCCCTGCATATCGCGCAGGATTGGATTGTCTTCAACGAGCGACTGCCATGCTTCGAGCGTCACGAGCGATTCGGTTGCCCCCGCCGGACTGGGATACATCGCCAAAACACGTCCCGCGGCCGTACTGTACAGAAAAAAGGCCAGATCAATCGGCAGATGTAGTGCCGCCCACGCTTCCTCCGGCAAGCGGAAGTCGGCAAGAAGTTGGACGCGACGAGGCACGAGCCGATACTTTCCGGCCCCCTGGTTGTCAAACAGCACGGCACACGCATCGCACGCACAAACGAGCCGGCGGCTGGACAATTCGATCAGGTGGGCGTGCGCGTCAGCCAGCTCGGCGGCACACAGCTCGCAACGCTCGCGGACAGGACGAGGCTGCGCGTAGCGGCGCAAGGTAGCCAGGGCGGACAGCGGTGGCCCGTTTGGAACCTCTGCACTCATGGCCCTTTGCCCCTTTCTCGCTGAGCCTTATGCCGGCGGCATCTGCGGCATCCGGGGGTCAATGGGGCCATGGTGGTCTGGGTTGATGCTCGTCGAGTCACGGGCCTCGCGATGAGCTTTCGGATTGCCGCGTCCCGGCTCGCGGCCGTGGCGGATCACGCGCTCCTCGCCTTTTGGCGTGCCTTTCATGTGAGAGGGCAGATCGGGAGTCACTTCATTTCCGAACATGGTTGGACCTCCAGCATGGTTCATTTGATTCGATTTCACAGTATTGGTAAAGCGAGCCGGGCGCTCTCCACGCCGTTCGCCGTCGCCTCATCGACCAAACCCTCGACTTCAACCTTCACCGCATCGGGGGCCTTGCCGAGGATGGCTTCCTCAACGGTTTGCCGCATGGTAGCCGCCGACGAGGGGCAGCCGTGGCAATTGCCCTGCAAACGCAGGCGAACAATACCTTCGCGCACTTCGAGTAGCTCGACATCGCCTCCGTGTGAGCGAAGCGCCGGCCGCACTTCTTCGAGGGCTTGGCGCACGCGCGCCTCCAGTTCCAAAGGATGCAGGTCGTGCAGCAGAAGCATTCCCGCGATCATCCCGTCGGCGGCGCAGGCCTCGACAACCGTTGCACCCACGAGTTGAAGCATCCGTTCAAGTCCAGTCCGGTGCAGATCGAGAACCGACTGTACGATCTCGCGGAGTTGGGCCTGCGCCGCTTGGTCCGTCCAGTGCTCCACGTCTTGCAGCAGCGTTTCCAGACGTTGTAAGCGTGATTGAAACGCTTGAGCATCCAGTGAGTACGTCATTGTTTCTCCCAGGCGCTAAGCGCCGAACATTGGCACGTGCCGGACATCAAGCAGTTTGCCTCCGGCGTGGTACATATGCACGCCGCAGGGCAAGCACGGATCGAAACTCCGAACCGCGCGCATGATGTCGATGCCCTTGAACTTGTCCGGCCCGTTTTCCTCGAAAATCGGCGTGTTTTGCACGGCATCCTCGTAGGGTCCGGGAGTGCCGAAGACATCGCGCGGACTGGCGTTCCACGGCGTCGGTGGATAAGGGTGGTAGTTGGCAATTTTGCCGTCGCGAATGACAACGTGGTGCGACAGCACGCCGCGAACCGCCTCATGGAAGCCGCAGCCGATGGCCTCGTCGGGCACCTTGAACTCTTCCCAGGTCTGGGTGCGACCGGCGTACAGCTCCTTCATGGCCTTCTCCGCAAAGTAGAGGGCCGCCGCCGCGGCATAGGCCTGGAAATAAGTGCGTGCGCGGTCGCGCTCGATGGCGTTGCTCCATTTGGGGATTTTCCACTCAAACTCGACCTCCGGCAGCAAGGCCGTCTTGGGGAGATAGATTTTCACGCTGTGCCCGGTGGCCTTGACATAGCCGATGTCCACCAAGCCGGCCAGTGCCGTGGACCACAAACGGGCGATCGGTCCGCCGCCGGTGTCCAGAGCGAGATGGTCGCCTGTGCGCGGATCGAGCCAGCGCGGCGACATGACCCAGGTGTAATTGCCCTGGAAATCGCGCTTCTGCGGCCGGGGGATCGTCGTTTGGTTCCAGGGATGGCGTTTATCGATCGAGTTGCCGAGCGGATCTTTCTGGACGAACATTTCACCGCCGGACCAGTCATCGTAGTACGACGAACCGAGCAGAATGCGAATACTGAGATTGATGTCCACCAGATCGTGGGTGACGGCCTGGCCGTCCACGATGACGCCCGGCGTGACGTACATTGCTTTGCCCCACTCGTTCATTTTTTTGTAGGTGTAATCGCACACTTCCGGATCGTTCCACGAACCCCAGCAGCCCAACAGGACGCGGCGTTGGCCGACTTTCTCATAACCGGGCAGCGCCTCGTAGAAGAAATCGAATAGGTCATCGTGAAGCGGCACCACCTTCTTCATGAACTCGACGTACTTCATCAGCCGGACGAGATAGTCCGTAAACAGCTGCTGTGTGGGCACGGTGCCGACGCCGCCGGGATACAACGTCGAAGGATGCACATGCCGCCCTTCCATGAGGCAGAACATCTCGCGCGTCAGCCGGCTCATTTGCAGCGCTTCGCGGTAGAACTCGCCGGTGAACGGATTGAGTGCCGTCATGATGTCGGCGATCGTGCGGAAGTGATGCAGGTTGGCGTGCGGCGCGGGCGTGCGTTGGGCCTTCTCCCAAACGCTGGGGTTGGTCTCCTTGACCATTTGCTCGCAGAAGTCCACACCGACCAGGTTATCTTGAAAGATGTTGTGGTCGAACATGTACTCGGCGGCCTCGCCGAGGTTGATGATCCATTCGCCCATTGCCGGGGCGTGTATGCCGAATGCCATGTTCTGAGCGTAGACGGCGCAGGTGGCATGATTATCGCCGCAGATGCCGCAGATGCGGCTGGTGATGAAGTGGGCGTCGCGCGGATCCTTGCCCTTCATGAATATGCTGTAACCGCGGAAGATCGAGGAAGTGCTGTGGCACTCGGCGACCTGTCGATTGGCGAAGTCGATCTTGGTATAGATGCCCAAGCTGCCGACAATACGCGTGATGGGATCCCAGGACATTTCGACGAGCTGACGCCCCTCGGTGCTAGTCTGTCGGCCTGGCGTGGTTACGGTGGACATAGTGACCCTCCCCTCAAATCTCAGATGATCATTGAGGATTGATGATTGGAAAACGAAACTTTCTTTCAATCATCAATCCTCAATCATCAATCTGAAATTGGTTAATACGTCGTGGGCTGATAGCCGGTAGTCAGTTGCTGGCCGCGATGCCGCCATTTGGGTTCCTTATTGACGCTCTGGTTGGTCAAGGCGCGGAGATTACGGACCACGCGGCCGTAGAGTCCGACAAGCGTGGAGGACATCATTCCGCCGGGCGGTTCGTCCATGAAGGGCATGAACTTGTCCGGAAATCCGGGCATGGTGCAGGCGATACAGATGCCGCCGACGTTGGGGCAGCCGCCGATGCCGGCCATCCAACCGCGCTTGGTGACGTTGCAGTTGACCACCGGGCCCCAACAGCCGATTTTTACCAGGCACTTGGGTGAGCCGTACTCGTTGGCGAAGTCGGCTTGCTCGTAGTAGCCGCCACGATCGCAGCCCTCGTGGACGGTCTTGCCGAAGAGCCATGTCGGGCGGAGTTGTGCGTCGAGCGGAATGATGGGAGCCAGGCCCGCCGCATGATAGAGCAGATACAGGAGCGTCTCCGTCATGTTATCTGGCTGGACGGGACAGCCGGGAACGTTCACGATCGGCAGCCCGGCTTTGGAGCGCCAGTTCCAGCCGAGATAATCGGCGAGTCCCATCGCTCCAGTGGGATTGCCGGCCATCGCATGGATGCCGCCATAGGTTGCGCACGTTCCAGCGGCGACCACGGCAAAGGCCTTGGGGGCCAAGCGATCAATCCATTCGCAGGTGGTGATAGGTTGGCCGGTGTTCTTATCGGTGCCCAACGCGGCCCAGTAGCCTTCTCGCTTGACCGCCTCGTTGGGGATCGATCCTTCAATGACGAGGACGAAGGGTGCGCCAAGGCGGTCCTCTTCGGCTAAATACCAGTACTTCATGAAGTCGTCGCCGACTTCATAGGCCAGCACAGGATTGTGTAGATGGACCTTGGGCAAACCGGGGATCGCCCCCATGACGATGTCTTCGATGCTGGGCTGGCTGGCGGCGGTTGTGGAGACGGAATCGCCGTCACAGCTCAGCCCGGCGGTGATCCAGAGGATGTGGACTTCTTTGACGGCCGGATCTTTCTGCGTCTTGCGGCCGTAGGGGGCGCCATTGGTTTCGGCCATGACTGCTGCTCCTTTCTGTTGGAACCGCCAGAGCACTGTCCAACTGATCCGCGACCGTACAGGAGCGGGCAGCAACACCGCTCCCGTTCGGTCGCGGCTCGGATTGATTCCTGAGCTTCTAACAAATCCTGGGCAACTGTTCTCCCGCCAACATGGTCACCACGCGCTCGCCGCCGATTAGCGAACGCAGGACCACCAGTTCGGGATTTTCCGCCACGACTTCGCCGATAAGCGCAGCGTTCTTCCCAAGAGCGTGCGCGCGCATCGCCTGCAAGACGCGCTTCGCACCCTCTGCGGGAACGACCGCCATGAGTTTCCCTTCATTGGCAACATAAAGCGGATCAAGCCCGAGCATCTCGCATGCGCCGCGAACTTCGGGTCGTATTGGTATGGCCGCTTCATCGAGTCGTACGCCCACGCCTGAGGCCGCGGCCAACTCATTCAAGGCGGATGACAACCCGCCCCGTGTCAGGTCGCGCATGCAGCGCGTGGCTGGACATGCTTGGAGGATCGCCTGAGTCAACTCCGTCAGCGGGGCCGTATCGCTTTCCAGGACGGTCTCGAACTCCAGCCCTTCGCGCACCGACATGATCGCAATACCGTGGTCCCCAATCGTTCCGGAAAGGAGTATGCAATCTCCGGGCCGTGCGTTGTGAATCGAAAGGGAAATGCCTTCGGGTACCAGTCCAACACCACTCGTGGTTATGTACAAACCATCACCCTTGCCGCGATCAACCACCTTGGTATCGCCTGTGACCAGCGACACCTTCGCCTCGGCACACGCTTGTTGCATCGAGGCGACAATGCGCTGTAAGTCGGTCAACGGCAGTCCTTCTTCGAGAATGAACGCGGCCGAGAGAAACAGCGGTCGAGCGCCGCCGACTGCCAGATCGTTGACAGTTCCATGCACGGCCAAGCGGCCGATGTCGCCACCGGGGAAAAAAAGCGGACGGACCACAAACGAATCGGTCGTGAACGCGATGCGCGCCTGGAGCGCGGGCGTCCCGCCCGCAGTCTTGGCGATGGGAAGATTCAAAGTCGCTTGATCTTCCAGTGCTCCCAGCACATCGTTGCCGAAAGCCGGCACAAACATCCGCTGGATCAGGTCCGCAGTCAGGCGTCCGCCGCTGCCGTGTCCGAGCAGAATGTGATCGTAGCGCGAATGAGGTAGAGGGCAGGCCGCGGGGACATCCGCGGAAATTGGTCCCTTGGAGAGGCTCATGTCAGGTCACTTCCTCTCTACCACGCCTCGACGAGAGTGGATCTTCGAACGTACCGGTAGAGCAGCCATCCCGCGTCCCGGCCCCGCGGAGGCTACTGCTCCAAACCACTTTGTTTGGCGAGAACGAATGCCGCAGACGGGCTGCGCGAAGGCCCTGTCGTCGGTGCCTTGGGAAAAAAAGGAAGAGATAGCAATCCTTTCGCCCACACTATCCGTGCCAAAGCGAGTTGTCAAGCAATCACATGTCCTGCCTTTCTTCGGCATACGAATGGCGTTCCGGGCTTGTAGAGACAACCATCGGACTTCTGCTATCATGGCGCCGCGACAACACCGGAGGAAGGACCACGAATGACGGCCGCGATTCTCGAAGTCCGTGAGGTCAGCAGACGTTTCGGACCAACCTTGGCCCTCGATCGCGTCAGCTTTGATGTGCGAGAAGGCGAGGTCTTTGGCCTGCTCGGACCCAACGGCGCCGGCAAGACCACGCTCTTATCAATCGTGTCGTGTCTCCTGGAAGCAACGAGCGGCGAGGTGAGTCTGCTGGGCAGAACGGTTGTGCCCAGCGATCGCGAAGTGCGGCGCCTCATCGGCGTCGTGCCGCAGGAACTGGCCCTCTACGGCGAGCTGACAGCTCGCGAGAACCTGTGTTTTTTCGGAGAACTCTACGATATCCGAGGTCCGGAGCTTAGCCGGCGCGTCGATCAAATCCTCGCGGCGATCGGACTGGAAGACAAGGCCGGCGATCGCGTCCGCACTTTCTCCGGCGGCATGAAACGCCGCCTCAATCTCGGCATCGCCCTTGTGCATCGCCCGCGTTTATTGCTGCTTGATGAGCCGACCGTCGGCGTTGATCCGCAATCGCGCAACCATATCTTCGAGGAAGTGCGGCGTCTCAATGCCGAAGGGATGACCTTGGTATACACCAGCCACTACATGGAGGAAGTGCAGGCACTTTGCAGCCGCATCGGCATCATGGATCTCGGCCGGCTAGCGGCCTGCGACACACTGCCCCGTTTGCTGCAACTGCTGCCAGGGACAATCCGGTTCCGTGTCGTGTCGTTGACGCCGATTCTTCGCGAACAGCTCAAGAAACTACCGGACGCGGTGCTCAGCGAAGGAGATGACGGGCTTCTCGAATTGGAATGCGGTGACGCCAAGGCAACTGTCGTCGAGCTGATGCGACTTATGCAGCGAACGGGGAGCGAGCTGCTAAGTCTCGACATTGAAGAAACCAACCTAGAACGCGTATTTTTGCACCTGACAGGACGACAATTGCGCGATTAGGAAAGAGCATTCGTATGAACATCATCTGGACGCTCGTGAAGAAAGAATTGCGCTTGGTTTTGCGCGATCCGGTGTCTCTTCTTCTGCTGTTTGTGCTGCCCCTGTTGTTCATCGTGGTATTCGGCCTGTTCGTCGGCGAAAGCTTTGGACAAAAACCGGACAAACGATTGCGTATCTCGCTGGTTGATCTCGACCGCGGCTCAGGCTTGAGCCAAAGCGAGCCGTGGTCGCATATTGTGCGGCGGGATTTGGCTGAAACAGCCAACATCCGCATCGAAATCATTGACAGTCTTGATGAGGCCGAGCGACTCATCCATGAGCACAAGCGCGCCGCCATTCTCGTTTTTGGACGGGAGTTTTCCGAACGCATCAATGAGTGTTCGTTTCTTTCCGGCGGCCTCAACCCCTTCCACCGCGACGGCGTTTATTTGGACAAAGTCGGTGTCGAATTGATGAAAGATGAGAAACAGCCCGCGACAGCGGCAGTTATCGAGCAAGTAGCCCAAGTCTCTCTCTTGCGCGTGATCTTGCCGTGGATGATTGGCCGCGCGTTCGAGCGGCTCAGCGATCCGGACTTCATCCAGATTCTCGGAGACAAGGTCAACTTGCCTGTACCGAGGCAGTTCCAGCTCCTTCTTCGTAAGCAGAAGGTCCAGCTCGGCGAGCTGCTCAAAATGGCGTCGGGCGGCGACCCCGAACAAGCACAGATGTACAAGAAGAAAGTGGGCGACGGCGTGCAAGCGGCCCTGGCGAAGCAATTTGAAAACTACAACCTCCGCGGCAAGACGTGGGCGTCGTTGACCAAATCCAGGGAGGAGGCCCGCGAGGGAGCCGAGGTACAGCAGTACGAGAACCGCGAGGGCAGCGGGCTGTTGCGCTACGGCGGTGAACATTACAAATACCTGGTGCCGATGTTCGTGGTCATGTTCGTGTTCTTTCTGGTGTTAATCGCCGGCTGGGTGTTCGTAGCCGAGCGGCGGCAGGGCACCCTGCGGCGCTTGCAGACCACTCCGTTAACACGCGGACATATTCTCATGGGAAAAATGATCCCCTGCTTCGCGCTGTCGGTCGGCCAGACGCTGTTTTTGCTGGTCGCCAGTCGATGGCTCTTTGGCATCCACTGGGGTCCCAAAAACTGGTCGATTGCCGAGCAGCTAGCCTGGCTTCTACCGGTCGTGCTGTCCACCTCGCTCGCGGCGATGGGCCTGGCACTACTCATCGCTGCTGTGGCGCGGAGTGAATTGCAGGTTGCCATTTATGGCGGCCTCCTCGTGCTGGTACTGGCCGTGGTTGGCGGTTGCGTGCTGCCGCGCGAAATGATGCCGGAAAACACGCAATTCATCACGTTCTTAACACCGCAAGGATGGGCACTGGACGCATACAGCGAACTACTCGCCAAGTCAGAAAGTTATCAGCCGAACACGACGATCATTCTGCACTCATGCGGCGTCCTAGCCCTCGTGGGCGCTGTCAGTCTCGGCCTCGCCAGCTGGCTGCTACGATTGGATTAGGTGCCAAACCAAGCCAGTAATGAATGCCCATCCCCGGAGAGTTGCTCCTATGGCGCGCAGCAGTTCTATGCGATTTTCCTGTTGTCAGCTCTTATCCCTGGGTGCGCTGATTCTCGCCGGCTCGCCGATATTGGCCGATTTGCCGAGCTTGAAAGAGTTCACTCCCGCGGTGCGTGCCCGCATCGATCGCCTGGCCGAGAAACATCCGCTCGACACTTTGCCCCAACAAAAGCGCATTGTGGCCGGCAATATCTCGCTGTGGGCGCTTGATAATCTTGCCCTTGGTGCCGAAGAGGAATTGGACCATGCCCAAGCCTTGCATAAGCAGATCTTGGAACACGAGCGCAAGCTGGAGACGCCGGCCGCGGCGCAACGTGTACTCGATAAGCTGCTAGTAAAGCTACCGCCGCACCTCAAGGCGGAGGCGTTCCAGTACAAACTCATCGTTCTCGATCAACCGGCCCCGAACGTCTTCACGCTCGGCGGCGGGTTTATCTACGTCAGCCGCACTTTGCTTGACGCCTTGCTATCGGACAAAGAGCGTGGCGAAACTGCTCTCGCATTTATCCTCGCTCATCAACTCGGCCACATGGGTTTGCAACACACGCGGCGCGGCTGGCAATCGTACGAGCTGGAGAACGAACTGCAAAAAGGGATCGACATGCACATCGCGCGTCCGCAGCTACGGGAGGTATTGCGCACGAGCATCGAGTCCGCCGGCAATCGCATGAAGTTCCTGTACACGCGGCGGCAAATGTACCAAGCCGATTTGTTCGCTTGGCAACTCTGCCGCAATGCCGGATTGCCGCTCGATCCAGCACTTGATGCTCTGCGCTGGCTGGCCGTCGTCGATCACCCCCGCTTGCTCCACAACGAGGAATATCAAAGCGCGGCCGGCGATTCGGAGCACGACATACCTCCGGCGCTGCTTCGGCTCCGCCGTCTCTTCATGGAGCGCGATGGTTTGGTGGACGATAAAGACAGCCAGTATGGGTTATTTCGTTGGGATCCGCGCCGCGATACATTCGAGCGTTGCGGCCGCCAGTCGATCGCCGCCGAGGACCGTCCGATCGTGTTCGTCCACGGCTTTCGCGGCAGCATGAGGACATTCCGCGATTATTTGCAGGCATTCTCCGAGGACCGCGACTTGAGCCGACGTAAGCTGCTCGTCTTCCGCTATCCGAACAATTCAAGCCTAGGACGCTGCGGGCAGTTTCTCGTGAACGAGATGCAGCGCGCCGTTGTCGCGCCGGAAAAGGCGGTCTTTGTCTGTCACAGTGCCGGCGGACTGGTTTTTCGCTGGTATGCCGAGGCGCGCAAGCGGCCGTTTGATCGGGCCATTCTCCTGTCGACTCCAAACGAGGGCACAAGCCTGACCTCGCTAAAACACCTCGCCGATCTTTGTGCTTTCTTCGATGAGTTGAAAGTGAACGGCCCCGGCGCGCTGGAGCGCATGCTGCCGGAAGGTGAAGGTCAAATCATCTACGATGTGCATGCTGATAGCTTGTTCCTGCAGTATCTGGGGCACAACACGGAGCTCGCCAAGCGGTATTACGTTTACTCCGGCGAATTCCTCCGGCCTCTTCAGGTGCTCGCCTTGAGGACGGGAATCACAGCGGCCAGAAGGGTTTTAGTGAATCGTCTGCTGCCGCGCCTTGAATCGCCTATATTGCGACGGCAAGCTCTGCGCCGCGTCGAGCGCTGGCATTTGCCGATCGAGATTTCAGACGGCGATCTGGTGGTTTCGGTGCGCAGTGCCTTACTCAAGGATGCCGGCCGTACGATGCGCACCGACCTAAGCCACGAAGGATTCAAAACAGACGAGCAAGTGATTCAGGACGTGATGGATTCGATCCGGGGGAGGTGATTCATCACTGGGGATTCCGGCTGGTGGCTCAGTCATGGAACACCCAGCTGAGCATTTCGCCGAGTTTCGCGCCCTTGCCTTGCATCAGAATGCCAACGCGGAATATTCGTCCCGAAGCCCATACGCAGAACAGCGTGGTCAACATCACCACCACGACGCCGAGCATCGGCTGCCACGACGGTACGCCGGGCGGTACGGATTGCCGCAAGATCATGAGCATGGGCGTCGATAGCGGGAAGAACGACAGGCTCACGGCGAGGGCGCTGTTCGGTTCTTGCATTACGCTGCCCAAGAGGAACAGCGGCACCATCGCCACGATCATGACCGGCCACATCAAGTTTTGCGTCTCTTTCATGTCCGTGCAAGCGGCCCCAACGGCGATGAATAGCGAGCCATACATCAGCGTTGCCAGTGCCTGAAAGGCGATAAACCAGGCCAACAGTTCGAGCGGTATGTACCTGTGGAAGCCGTAATGCCACGCTGCCCAGTAGGCCCCGCCCAGGTAGACAGTCGAGATCGTCAACGAAACCGCGGTTAGGCCCAGCAGCTTGCCGACCATGAGATCGAACGGACGCACCGAGCCAAGGAGCACTTCGGCGATGCGTTGCATCTTTTCCTCGACCACGCCTTGCATCATGGGCGTCGCCGTCATCATGATGACCAAGAACATCAGCATCACGAAACCGATGGGGACACCTAGCGGGGCGTAGCGGCTTTGAAGCGTCGCGGGTTCAACCTCTCCCGTGGCCGGATTGCGCCATGTCAATCCCATCGATTCGACGCTGATCGGCCGCATGATCTGCCGCATTTTTTCCTTCGATACTCCCAATTGCGCCTCGGCCCTTTCCGCTTGAATGGCGAGTAGCAGCGGTTTTTCAATGAGACGCGGGAACTCGCGGCTCGTGGGACTGTTCGATTGATAGCGAATACTGTCCTCGTTCTGGTCGGTCTTGCCCTGGCCTGGTTTGAGAACATCGGCAGAGATGTCGAGAAAACCGAACAATTCGCCCTTCTGAACGCGCTCGGAGAGTTCCAGCCGCTGCTCGTCAATCGCCTTGGGTGTATCCGCCGAAGCGGGCACCTGTTGCAACTCAAAACGCGGCAGCAGGGGTTTATGAGTGACCGGGTCGTTCGTGGTCTCGTTATAGGATTCAACGGTCCTTGCAATCGAGGAAAATAAGCGGGCGCCGGGTGTGCGATCAACGATGGCGAACGTCTTGGCCCGCGTATCATGGTAGTCGCGCAGCAGCCACTGCATAAGGACGCTGCCGCCCAGGAGAATCGGCATGATAATCAGAGTAACAACGAACGTCTTGGTACGAACGGCGGCCAAGTATTCGCGAACCGCGACGACCATCATCTTACGCATGGAGCTTTTCCCCTAAGGTGTCGATCGGCTGAGCGATGCGGACGAAGATGTCGTGCAGCGTGGGCTTGCTGATCTCGAAGTGGCGCACTCGACCGCGTTGTATGAGATAGTTCAAGAGGACTTGCGTATCCGCCTCTGGAGCAAGCCGTAATTCTTGCCAGCGGCCGAGGTCCGTGACCTTGACCACGCCCGGTAGATCGTTCCCTACCGACTGACCATCAAGCTGGACGTGCACAGTATCGCTACCGTAGACATCCTGGATCGATTCCAACGTTCCATCGAGCACTTTGCGGCCCTTATAGATCATGAAAATGAAATCGCACAGTTCCTCGGCCACGGCCATATCGTGCGTGGAGAAAACGATCGTCGCACCGTTGCGCCGCAGCTCCAGAATGGCGTCGCGCATCACATCGGTATTGACCGGGTCGAGACCGCTAAAAGGCTCATCGAGAAGAATCAGCTCCGGCCGAGCGATGACGGTGGCGATGAACTGAACCTTCTGCGACATTCCCTTTGACAGCGTTTGTACCTTCTTGTCGGCCCAGGTGAGGAGATCCATTCGCTTCAGCCAGGCATCGATGTCTGGCCCGCAGTGTCGGAACCCTTTCAGTTCCGCGTAAAAACGCAGCACATCGCGTACTTTCATCTGCTTGTACAGGCCGCGTTCCTCCGGCAGATAGGCGACACGATCCAGAATAGAACGGCCGTCTCGTTGACCGTCCACCGACTCATCGAGTACGCGGATTGCGCCGCGATCGGGGTAGAGGATACGCATAATCATGCGCAGCGTCGTCGTCTTACCGGAGCCGTTGGGTCCGATAAAGCCGTAGATACTGCCGCGCGGCACCTGCAGACTGAGATTATCAACGGCGACATGCTGGCGAAAAGTCTTGGTAACATCTTGGATGGCGACGGCGGACATGGGGGCCTCGGAGTTGATTCAATCTGAGCCGTGCACGTAGTGCAGCGGAGTAAGCGGCACGAGGAGCCGCGACCGTAAGGGAGCGGAGTAGAGACCGCTCCCTTACGGTCGCGGCTCTACACCTCCTTCGCTGCATGCACGGCTCGGGGTTAGCCGCTCTACGCCTGTAAGTTTTGCAGCATCTCCTTGCGCGACACCAGGCGATGGCCGCGGCACTCGTCGATGTGCAGCGCCTTGAGCAATCGGCGGCGTAATTCACTCTGCATCTGCTCGACCGCGTTGGCCGACGTGCTCAACAAGGGAATGGTACCGCCGGCCCGTCGGTCGTGGCCGCCGGCACGGCCGAGCTTGCCCACCACCTGGCGCAACATTTCACCGGCCCGCGCGTTCTCCGCCGCGCTGCGAACCGACAGGATGAGTTTATCATCATAGACACCGGCACAGACGGCCCAATCGATCTCCTCGAAACGGATCAGGAAATCGACCACCTCGGCCGCCAACTCCGGCTGCGGCAGCTCATTGACCCAACTGATAATCAGTCGATCGTAGATGAACGAGCTTTGCAACGCTTGCAGGATGCACTCGAAATGGCTCTGGGGCAGGCGTGCGTTGCGGATGCGAGCAAGGAGATCCTTCGAGGCCAACGGATAGAGATAGAGCAACGCGCTATCGTCCAGGGAGCTTGCCTCGCGCGGATAACCGCTCAGTTCCGTCTCGATGCCGTAGAACAGAGCCGTCGCCAAGCGCGGCGGCAATTCGATGCTCTGCTCCATCAGGTAGCTGGTGACCAGAGAGCAGGTGGCGCCGAGACTTCGGCGAACATCGACGAATGGAATTCCGTCCACGTCGCCGGATGTATCGTGATGATCAATGACGGCATAGAGGGGCACGCAGGGATCGAAGGTATGCCGGCCTGTGTTCGGCTGGCTGTCCACCATGACGATGGCGTCGCCTTCGCGCCAGCTGACGTTTTCGACAGGAACCAGATCGATGTCGAGCAATTCGACCATTGCTCGATTCTCGGCCCGGCTAATAAGGCCGTCGCGCGTTAAGCGCGTTCGTTTTTCCAGTACAGTTTCGACGAGATGGGCAAGACCCATCATGCTGCCGAGACTATCCGGGTCCGGATGAACGTGGGAGACGAAGGTGACGGTGGCCGCCTCCTTCAAGCCTGCTAGAAAGCGATCGGAACGACGGGTGGGCGCAACTTTACCATTAAGTCCAGAGTCGGCGCTGCGACGCGCCATGACGTTAATTCCTCCTCCAGGAGCAAGTCAGGGGCAGCTGATTTGTTCCCGAGCCTGAAGCAGAAGCGAAGGCTGCCTTCGCTTACGCATTACGCTCGGAAATACTCATTGGGGCGAAACTGCTCTCCTGACTGTGAATCACTCAAATTGTAACTTCTTTCGAGGCTCCTGCCAACCCAGGCACCTATCCCTGCTCGCTCAGCTGCTCAACCCGCCGCCACTGTTCATCGCTAACGGGCATCACCGACAGACGCGGCAAACGAATCAGATCCCAACCTGCCAGCAGTGGATCATTCTTGATCCGTTCGAGAGAAACCGGGCGCGGCAACAAACGCACCGCCTCGACCTCAACCAACACTTCGTTGGGATCGTCCGCGTTGGGATCCGTCCGGGGGTCGCTCATGATGCGCATCTCGCCGACGACCGCCTTCTCTTTGCCCGTGTGGTAGAATAAGACCCGATCACCCTTGCGCACCTGACGCAAGTTCTGCCGCGCCAAAGCGTTGCGAACACCATCCCATTTCGTTCGCCCCTCCTGCTGGAGCTGGGCAAAGCTGAAGTGTGTGGGTTCTTCCTTGAAGAGCCATCGGCGGATCGTTTTGGTCTTTCCCGGCAATTTATTCCTACCTTTCGCCTGGTCCGCGCAAACGGATAAGTTTCCCAAGCAGTGGACGAAAAAACAGAGGAATCCCCCTTGCCTGGACACTTGGGAGAGTCAAGCGCGCCTATAATCCTTTACCCAAGGCGGCGACGAATCCTTTCGTCTCCAAACGTTGCGGGCCGCTTTGGAGTCGAGATCGGTCTGGGCCATTATTCATCAACTTTTGCACGTCTCATACCGGGCCGATTCTCTTCGCTTCCGCGCGGACGACGTTGTGCTTCGACGCAGCTCAAACCTTCGGCAGGAGGTAAACCGATGTCCTACCTTTCCCTTCTGTTTCGGTCAGAAACGCGGAACTTGTCCAACGCTTGCACGGCCAGTCGGGAGGTCGAACCCGACTTGTTTCCCCTTGCGGATGCGTCCGAGAGCGCATGGAACCGCCCTCGGGGCGTGGCGAATGATTATTTGTTGCCTTCGGGAATCGCATCGTTGGAGCATTGGCTGGATCTCAACGCTTGAGCAGGGGCGGATTGCGAGTGCGTTGTCGTCTCCGATCTCCACGGGCTATTCTCCGCTTGGTGAGCGATGCTTCGCCGCCTCGTGACGAACCTGGACGCCTCCGCGAAGGATCGCTCAGCAGGCCGTGGAATTGACCATTAGTGTAACCGATCCCTGCCGGCGTTCAAGACGCAATTGTTTGAAACGCTGTGACGGGAGTCTGATACAATTGCAGGAGCGAGACTTTTCCGCCACACCAATATGAGTCTGCAAGATTGAGCATGAGCGAATCCGCGATCGAAACCCGTAGCAGGGTAACGTTGCCGCTACTACCCATGGAAGGCGATGCAACAGGGAAAACGTCCCTGCCGGGCTGGCACAGTTGGACTCCGTTGTCGCCGCTGCCCGATTCGCCGGAGCCGAGTGAACCCCAGGGCGCCTACGGCAACGCCTCGACCGAATTGGTGCTGGAAACCACACCGTCGGACGCTCCGCGCGGCCCAGTCGAGCTGTTGGCGCCGGCCGGCGGGCCGGAAGCGGCTTTCGCGGCATTTCATTTCGGAGCCGACGCCATTTATCTTGGTCTCAAGAAGTTTTCCGCCCGCGCCGAGGCGGAGAATTTCACCCTCGCCGAAGTGGACGAAATCACAGCTTACGCTCATCAGCTACAGCCGCGCCGCCGTGTTTTCGTCACTATCAACACGCTGATTCGCCAGGACGAATTAGCTGAACTGGTCGAAGCTATCGCGGCCCTGGCCGACATCGGCGTCGATGCCATTATCATGCAAGATCTCGGTGTCTATCACTTCGTCCGCGAGCACTTCCCGCAGATGGAGCTGCACGCCAGCACGCAGCTTAGTGTACATAATCGCGCGGGAGCGGAGGCGCTGCGCCGTTTGGGTTTTCGCCGCGTGGTGCCGGCACGCGAGCTGACCTTTGAGGAACTACGCGACATCACGGCGGCGTCCGGCATCGAGACGGAAGCATTCATCCACGGGGCCTTATGCTACTCCTATAGCGGGCTGTGTCTGTTTTCAGCGCAGACGCTCGGCCGCAGCGGCAATCGCGGCAAATGCGCTTACTCGTGCCGCGATTCCTACGAGGTTGCCGATGCCCCGCTCAGCCTGCGCGACGGCTCGCCAGTACGGCGCGATCCGCGCCGCGGGTTTCCCTTCTCGATGAAAGACCTGGCGCTGCCCGACCACATTCCGGCGCTCCGCGGCGCGGGCGTATCGTGCTTCAAAATCGAGGGGCGCAAGAAAAGCCCGCTCTACGTGGCAACGGCCACAAGCTATTACCGCAAGCTGATCGATGGCGAGCTGCGCGACGACGAACGGCCGGAGATAGAGGCCGACATGCAAACCGTGTTCAGCCGGCCGTGGACGCGCTTGTTCGTGCAGTCTCACAAGGACAAAGAGGTCGCCGACCGCGACACGGTCGGCCATCGGGGTACGCTGATTGGCCATGTCGAATCGGTGCGCAGCGGAGATGAACCTCGGCTGCGATTTCGCACACGCCGAGCACTGGAGCGACACGACGGTTTACAAATCGATCTGCCGGTGCTGGGCAAGCCTTTCGGCTTCGCGGTCGAACGCCTGTGGATAGAGACTCGGGG
>DASRBG010000204.1:0-3899 GCA_035653735.1 Gemmataceae bacterium | reverse complement strand
CTTGCTCCGGACTCATGTAGCGGAGCGTGCCGACCAGCTCGCCGGTGATGGTGACGCCGGGGCTGGTTTGGAACATGGCCAAGCCAAAATCGGTGATCCACAGCTCGTCGCGTTCGTCGAGAAGAAGGTTGGCGGGCTTGATGTCGCGGTGGACGACGCCCTGTTGATGGGCATACTCCAGCGCCTGGGCCGCGCGCAGTCCCAACTCGGCGACGCGGACATTACGGGCACCGGTTGGCGAACGGCCGGCGTTAGCCGGCTGGTGTTGGTCGCACCAGCCGGCTGACGCCGGCCGTTCGCCCGAGTGCTGCCGCCCCTCGTCGATGAAGGCGGCCAGGCTTCGCCCTTGGATGAACTGCATGGCGAAGTAGTGAACGCCGGACTCGCTGCCGACTGCGTGAACCGGCACGATGTTCGGATGATGCAAGAGGGCGGCCGTCTGTGCTTCATTCTTGAAGCGGTGCAACTGCTTGGGATCGAGGGCGGCGGCGAACGGCAGCACTTTGACCGCCACTCGACGATTCAGCGAGAGCTGCTCGGCCTCATAAACGATGCCCATACCGCCGCGGCCAATTTCGCGGACCAGACGGAAATCGCCCAGCAAGGAAATCGTTTCCCTCGCTTGCGCTTCGGGCTGGCAGGCAGCGGTGCGCAGCGGAGCGACAATGGTCTCCACGCGCCGGCGGCAAGCCAAGAAATCGGCCAATTCCTCGGCGAATTCGGCATGAGCTTCGAGAAATTGCCGCGTGTCGGGCGCCTGCCCGCGCGCATCGGCTTCGAGATAGCCGAGCAAGATTTCGTGCAGTCGTTCCTCGCGCTCCGCCGAGAGAGAATGGGGTGCGATCATGGTCCCTCCGTGGTTGAATCGTCGAGCAGTTGCCGGAGTCTGCGCAGGCCGCGAAAGAGCAGTCCGACGACGGCGGATTTCCCGCGGCCCAAACTGTCGGCGACCTGCGCCACGCTGAGTCCTTTCAAGTGGTGCAGTTCCACGGCGCGGCGCTGGTCCTCGGGCAGCTGGGCCAAAGCATCGGCGAGGCGGCGCAAGTCTTCCTGGTGCAGCGCATGCTGGCTGGGCGAGGAAGGTTCGTTGTTCAAGCGATCGCGCGGGATCTTGGACGGATCAGGCGCGAGAGACTCCAGCGATTGCTCGCGGCCGACATCGCGGCCCATCATGCGGTAGCGGCGATGCTCGCCGAGGAGGTGATTGCGAAGGATTTGCCGCAGCCAGCCGCGCAGCTCGGCTTCGCTTCGTCCGCGGAACTGATCGAGTTTTTCGTGAGCAGTCAACAGCGTTTGCTGCACTACGTCGGAAGGATCGAGCTTGCCCCGCAATCCGGTAGGCAGCTGCAAGCGGGCCAGGGTGCAGAGATAAGCGCGGCAGCGTTCCAGCGTGGCATTATCGACAACTCCTTCCTCGATCATTCGCGTCCTCCTGCGGAGATCTAGATGCAGTCCAAGGACGAACGAGGCGCGCAACGCGAACAATTCACAGATTACCTATTTTTACTCAACCGCGCAGGGAAAAAACTCCTCGTTCCCACGCTCCTGCGTGGGAACGCACACCTGGACGCTCTGCGTCCCGTCCACAGAAAGGACAAGACGCGACGCGGAGCGTCGCAAACGTGCGTTCCCACGCAGGAGCGTGGGAACGAGGGAGCACCCTTGCTTGCGCTGCGGGCTGGTAGCGCTGCAGGCGGGCGCGATCACTTCTTCTCGTAGTCGCCTTCCAGGTGTGATTTCAAGTGCTCGGCTATATCGCCCTCCCCTTTTATGTCGTCGAGTTTTGCCGAATCGCCCTTGACTGTCCATTTGAAGCTGAACTGCGTACCTGCCGGCAAATGCTCCTTGACCTTCTTAATCGCCTCCTCCGAGCTTCCCTCGGCCCCGGTCACTTTGACTTTGATTCGTCCGTCCTTTTTGGTGGCGTCGCATACGATGGCGATGGTCTTACTGTCCCCATGCGGGGCGATTTTCAACTCACCTTTGCCGTCGAACTCAAGTTTCAGTTCCCCCTCTTTCCGCACCCACGTCCCCGACGGGGCGGCCTTGTCGTCCTTTTTGTCCTCCGCTGAGGCGCTGAATCCCGCCAGGGACAGGATGCCGCACACCAATACGATGCACTTGTGGCTCTTGCAAAACATGACGTTCCGCACTCCTTCGATGAGGACCGTAAACGCCGGAAGGCCGACCGGCGACGAGCCGGCCGCGAAGTCGATCGCGGCGTTCCGCCTTGTGGGGATCTAGATGTTATTTTGAGGGAGATGAGGCGCGGGTCGAAAAAGAATTGTGTCAAAATGGAAAAACCTTACCAGCCCGCAGCGCAAGCAAGGGCGAATAAATCCCTTGCTTGCGCTGCGGGCTGGTAGGGGGCGAATCGACTTTACTTCACCAGCTTCTTGACCTCATCCTCCAGGTTGGCGATTTGGCCATTGCGATTGACGACCTTGCCGTCCTTGCCGACGAGGAAGATCGTGGGCAGCACCTGGATGCCGTAATCGGTGGCCATTTTGCTTTCCAGGCCGCCGTCTTGATGCAGGTGCGTGCCGGGCGCCGGCGTGCTCCGCAGGTAGGTGCGGGCTTCGTCGATGCCGTTGTCGAGGTTCACGCACACCAATTCGAGCTTGCCGGAGTGGGTGTCGAGCAAGCCCTTCATTTTGGTGAAGTCAGCGGTACACTGGTTGTTCCAGCTGGCCCAGTAGTAGACGATCACTACCTTGCCGCGCTTCTGATCCATGTCGAACGTGATGTTCGGATCGTTCATCGTCGGACCGGACAGCGACAGCGTTTTGCCTTCCAGCTCCAGACGGGCAATCGAGCCTTCGGCCTTGCGGGCCTGCGGCTTGTCGGCGAAGCGGTCCTTGAGCTGCTTGTACCAGTTCTTGGCCTCGACTTCCTTGTTGAGGAACTCGCTAACCATGCCGGCTTGCAAGAGCGCGTCGGGCGTGTCCTCGCCATTGGGGAACGTCTGCACGAACTTGCCCAAGCGGCCCAGCCACGCCTCCTGAATCTTGTTGAAGTTCGTCTCCTTGCCGTGCGGCGGCAGGCTGCGCGAGTAGTCGGCCTGCATCTCGCGATAGGTGACGTAGGCCGTCAGCGCGTGGCCGGCCGGCAAGGCGCGGGCGAGCTGCTGTTCCAGATTGAGCAGCCGAGTCATCGACGTATTGTTGCTCGGATCGCTCTGGGCCGCCGTGCTGAGGCTGTCGGCCACCTGGCGAATCCACGGATCGCGGTCGGCCGGCTTGACCTTGGCGACAATGCGTTCGAGGATGTCGGCCCGTTTCAAATGATGTTGGGCCAGCGCGGGACTGGTGCCGCCGTTGCCGGCGGGCGGGACTTGCTTGTCCACTTCCGTCAGCTCGGCGATGATCTTCTGGAGTTCGGGGTTATCATCCAGGCTGACCTGGCTGCCCTTGCCACCCGCCGGCGCTTCCGGAGCCGAGGCGCCCTGGACCGGAGCGCTGACCAGACGCCAAGCGCCGCCGATCTGGTACATCTCGCCGGTTTGAATCCAGTCGCTCGTGCCGCCGTTGTCGTACAACAACGTGCCGCGCGTGTGCTTGATGATCTCGGCCCGGCCCGCGGCGCCTTCCGGAGCGACGCACTGCGGAGCGACCGTCTCCAGATGAATCCAGGTCGCCTTGGGGCTGAGCTTGGTCAGCTTGCTCACTGTATCCTGGAATTTGTCCGGGGCCGCCTTGAGCTGCTCCTGGATGCGGCTGGTCTGTTCGGACGGCAGTTCGAGCGATTTCAGCTCCGCCTCGGTCAGCATCAACGGCTGCAAGCGGGCAAAGTCCTTGCTGATGAGGGCTTGCAGGATTTCCTGGCTTACTTCTTCCGGCGAAATGACTTTCCACGAATCGATGCGGCCATCTTTGTTTTCATCGACGCCCCATTTGCTG
>DASRBG010000203.1:0-9826 GCA_035653735.1 Gemmataceae bacterium | reverse complement strand
GGTCCGAGAGGAATGGGCGATGATCTGCACCGCCCACAATCTGCTCAAGCTCGCAAAGACGACAGGGTGAAGCCATGATCCTTCTCAGGCCAGCCGCACCTGAAACACCCGTGCTCGTCATTACCAGCACAGGCTCCTAGGCAAGCGGCACCGGGCCAAGCTCCGTACAGGTTCGCCTTAGCTTGAAGGTCGAGGGTGCTGCCACCGAGCAGCAAGTTCGGCCAAAGGCCCTGGATGTCCTGACGTGACGTGCCCTTGTCGACGCATGACACGACGATATCGAATTCCAGTTGATTGACCTTCGCGGCGATGTCGGAGCGCAGCCCATTTTTCGGGTCGGTCACATATTCCTTGATACTGCCGGCGAACGGAAATACCGCGACGTTGGTCGCGTGCAACATCCGCGCGATGGCGTCAACCTTGTTGTCCTCCTGGTCGTCCCAACCGGCGAGGACGCAGCGATTGAGATTTGTATCGTCATAGCTGTCGTCGTCGATTGGAATGACGTAAGCGTCGGCGAATTGGGCGTAGGCGATGATGTAGGCCAATCCATTGCCGACGGCGCCACCGCCGGCAATGTGCGTCGGCGGCAGCGATAGACCGGCAAGCTCCGGCCCATTCTCAAGTCGCTCCCATTCGTCGGACGAGAGGCCTGACCATAGAGAATAGCCGGCGGCGACAAGGTAGCGCCCGCGCAAAATCCCCCGACTTCGCTTGAAAATCTCCCCGGCCGCCAGGGTCGCCGCGAAAAAGGGGCCCAACGGGTTTTTCGAGCCTGCCGACACATGTTTCGGCGCTCGCAAAGGTTCACCGAGCCACGCGCGCCACCCGTCGCCGATGGCGACGAGTTCATGGCGGGCCGCTGAATGGTCAGCGCCCGCTCCACCCACCACGACCTTGTAATCGAATTCCGCGTCGGTAGCGCCGATCGCGATCGTGATGCGGTCTTGTACAGCCCAACGTGCGAGCCGCGCGAGGCAAGCTGGGAACGGTTCCGGCTCGGCGACGCCGGGCAAGGAAATGAGCGTCGGCGCCGGCGCCGCGACAATCTCGATGCGAGAGATCAGCCCGACCTGCCGGCAGAGGAGATTAATGAGGCACGATGCCAGAAGCTGACCCGAAATGGACCGAGCCCAAACGTCGTCAACGACTACGCGCACCGACACCATGTCGGACTTCGAGGCGTCGGCGAGCCCGCTCGCGGGCAACATATGACGATTGGCGATATCGCCGGTCACGCTCATCGTAGATCATCGACCCTGACGCTACCGACGCCGATCACGACCCGTTTTGCCGCCTCCGACGGATCGAGCAAATGCCAATAGTCGCTCTGCCATTCGTGGATTCCGATGCCTGAGGGAAACCCGTGGTTTGCATGGCCGTAGGACGGGAACACCAAGGAGAGAGCTTTGCGGCTGCTGGCAATGCGGTCGTCGTAGTTCGAGTGCTCGACGCGGAGGCCAGGGTGGCTGTGAACCTGTGCCAGCGGCTTCCATCCGTCCGGCAGTCGATGAACGATTTCCGCGAGCGCATCTGCGGATACGTGGTAGTTGCCCCATGTCATCCGCTGCCGAGGTGCCACAACATAGGCGACCTCGCCATTGCCGCTGGCATCGCGTGGTCCGTACCAGAATAGCCCGCTCTCGCGCCTGCCCGCGCGCTGGAGCAATGCGAGTGTCGCGCTCAGCGCTTGAGCGGGCACTCGCAGCGTCGCACTGCCCGGCTGATAGGGCCGTGACGGCGGCGGCCGAGAAAGATCCTCCTCGCTCTCCATATCTAGGGAAACCTCCCCTGATACGATGACGCCAGCGCCTTGCGGATGGCCGTGATGGTGGTCAAGAAGGTGTCGGAGTCTCGCCAGACATGGTGCGGTTCGACGCCATGTAGGACCTCATAGAACTCCAATGTGGCGGAGCAGCAGATAAGTTGTCTCTTTTCGGCGCCTTGATGCTGCTGATAGACAGCGTGCGTTTGGCATTCAGGGCTGGTCAGCTTCGGCACATGCGACTGATCATCGGGATATATATAGGCCCCGGTGTCCGGGTTCACGAACTGCGCGCTCGGCGGCCATGCCCGATATGCTTGAAAACCAAGCCGCAGGACGAACCGGTCGACTTTCCCGCTCATTGTCCCCGTCATAGGAATCAACAGGGAAAGCTTGGTCGGTCGCGTCCAGCCAAGCGCGTCGATCGAAGGCGCGTCGAGCACGCGCAGGACGCGCGGAAGGTCCTCCTCCAACGCCGCGAGACCTGCCTTGACGTCGACCGTCGGGATTTCCCGAGCCCGTGCCACTTAGGCGCCGCCCGTCTCGGAGGCGATCCCGAAGTGGAAGTCGGCGATGACCCTTTGCTCACGCGCTTGCGCGAGGGTGAGCGTGAGATGGCTCATCAGCGACTTCGGGTGTTCGCCACCAGTTTGGAAGATATCCTTGGGCTGGCGCTCGATCTTGAGTTCCGTGTAGGACTGGTCCCACACCTGCTGGAGAGTCGCGTCGAGCGGCTCCTTGAACGATGCCTTTTCGACTTCGTTGACATGAATAACATGCACCACGACCTCGTGGCGCTCGCGCTCGTGGGCGTTCGCCTCACCAGTCGCCCCGGCGGCGCCGGGAGTATGCTCCATTGCCATGGCCGTGAACCTCGCGTTGACAAAGCGGTCCCATCGATTCAATGTGTTCCATCAATAAGACGTATCGAATGAGAGACGGATCGTCTTACTTGAGAGACACTCTATCCGGCGCCGCGCGGGCCGTCAAGGCCCCGCGCCGCGGCACACCTGGGAGCACAGATGGCACTGACGATCAGTGAGTTTGGGCGTCTCATGGCGGCCAAGCGCGATGGCCGTGGTGTTCGCGCCGCCGCCGCCGAGGCGGGGGTTAGCTCAGCGACATTCTCGCGCGTCGAGAACGGGAATATGCCGGACCTCGAAACCTTCGCTAAATTATGCAAGTGGTTGCAGCGCGATCCGCGCGAATTCCTCGGGATGGCCGAAGATGATCTGGCGACCGCGCCGCCGGCCGGGGTCGTGCACTTCAAAAAGAAGAGGACGGTCAAGCAAGAGACGGCGGCAGCTCTCGGCGAATTGATTCTCGCGGCCCAACGCGCCGTTCGTGCCCGCGACCAATTGATCGGCAGTTAGCCACTTGCGAAGGGGCTTTAAGACGCAGGCTGAAAGGGCAGCGGAGACGGTGAGGCGGGCGCTCAAACGCGGCGCCTTGGAGTCTCTTGATCCGTGGGCCTATGCCAGACATCTCGACGTGGCGGTAATCGAGTTCCGTGCACTCGAACTTTCAGAAAAATGCGTCCGCCAACTGACGGTTGTCGATGCCGACAGTTGGTCAGCAATGACGCTAAAGGAAGGAAGCGCCTTCGCAATAGTGCTCAACCCAGCGCATGCTCTCACCCGGCAGCGCAACGATCTCGCGCACGAACTGGCTCACATCGAGTTAAAGCATGTGCCCGCTCGCGTCGATGTATCCACGACCGGCATGCTACTCCTCAGTGACTATTCCGACGAGCAGGAGCAAGAGGCGGATTGGTACGCAGGTGCGTTGCTTTTGCCCCGTGTCGCCCTGGTCCATCATCGTTCGCACGGTCGGACGACCGCGGAAATCGCAAATCGGTATGGGGTGAGCGAGGCTTTATGCGACTGGCGCTTGCGGATGACTGGTGTAGACGTGCAGCTTCGGCGCCGTGCCTCTTGAGCCGCGCGCCGGTCAGATTACCCTTGGCGTAAGAAGGAAAAGTCGCCTTGCGCCGGGCACCATCTCAACGACCGTGTTGACCAGGTGTTGACCGAGGCGAAAAGCGCGAAGCCGCGGACCGCAACGCTCACATAAACGGACTGATTTTATTGCGATTTTTGGAGCGGGCGAAGGGATTCGAACCCTCGACCCCAACCTTGGCAAGGTCACCAAGCAGTTTACGCCACAGCATCTTTTTTTATCCCAGAACCCTCTAAGTCCGTGCCGTATAAGGGTTTTTGTTGCGCGACGTCGTCCCGCGCCTATCCTTCTCCTACCCAGCGAATTTCGCTCTGGTGCTTCCCCCCTGCTTCCCCGGGCTCCACCCGTAAATCCGGGGAAGCAGATTTGGAACGAGTGTGGAACGCGAAAGCAGGAATGGATCATGGCGAAGATTACCAAGCGAGCGGTGGATGCGTTGCAACCCGATAGCGATCGGGACGTGTTCGCCTGGGACAACGAGCTGAGAGGCTTCGGCGTCCGGGTGAAGCCGTCCGGTGTGAAGACCTTCCTCATCCAGTATCGGAATGTAGAAGGGCGGACGCGACGGCTGGTGCTCGGCCAATATGGGGCTCTGACGCCCGAGAACGCGCGTGACCTCGCCCGCGAGAAGCTGGCGGGTGTCGCCAAGGGCGAAGATCCTTCCGCTGAGCGACATGCGATGCGAATGGGAATGTCGGTCAGTGAGGTGTGCGATTGGTATCTCGAGGAAGCGGAAACTGGTCGGATCCTCGGTCGTAATCGCCGACCGATAAAGGCATCAACCCTGAAGATGGACAGGAGTCGGATCGAGACTCATATCAAGCCGCTGCTGGGCGCACGGCTCGTCAGCGGCCTCACACTCCGGGATATCGAGGGCATGCAGGCCGACATCGCTGCAGGCAAGTCGGCGCGAGGCCGAAAGGCAGGGCGGGGTGGCAAGTCAACTGGCGGCTCCGGGGTCGCGAGCCGCACCGTCGGAACGCTACGCGGACTTTTAGGTCATGCCGCCCGCCTGAACGTCGTTGGCAAGAACCCGGCAGCGGGCGTTCGACAGCTCGCCGTGGAGCGCCGGCAACGGCGATTGAGCGAGAACGAGCTTCGTCATTTAGGTGACGTTATGCGCACTATGGAAACCGAAGGTGAACATCCCACCGGGCTTGCCGCGATCCGAACGATGCTGCTGTCGGGGTTTCGGCGGATGGAAGCGCTGGGACTCGAGCGGATGTGGGTCAGCCGGAGCGATCATTGTGTTCGCTTTCCTGACACAAAGAGTAGTGCACAAATCAGAGTGCTTGGGGCGGCGGCAATTTCCTGCATCGAGTCAGCTCCAGGACGTGAAGGATCGCCTTTCGTGTTTCCGGCGGACTGGGGCGACGGGCATTTCGTCGGTGTTGTGCGGGTCCTCGACCGGGTCTGCGCGAAAGCAAAGCTCAAGGACGTGACACCGCACGTTCTCCGCCACACTTTCGCTAGCGTGGCCGGAGATCTTGGCTTTTCCGAGTTGACCATCGCCGGCCTTCTCGGTCACTCGGCCCGCGGGGTCACCCAAGGCTACGTGCATCTCGATACGGCGCTGGTCTTGGCTGCCAATGCTGTTTCGGCGCAGATAACAGAACTGCTGGATGGTTTCGCAACTAGGAAACAGCACAGAAGGCTGTTCCGACGAGAGAACGCTCGAGTCCTTGCGGCCTAGCCCGGAGAGTTGGTACGCCCGCGTCAATGTCGCTTTTGTTTGCGCTGGATAGGATGCGCCGCCAGCTAAGTTCGAGAAACAGCTCGTTACGTTTTTGGAGGGTTGCGTATCGCGAAGATGCCAATCATGGGCCTGTGAGCGACGATGATTCATGATTGATACCGCCTTACCAGCGGTTCGGATGAGCGCGGCCGGTCATCATGAAGAAGCTGGCTCATCTCGCGATGCGACCCGACGGCCTGGACCGATTCCACAGCGTCGGTTTTCAGTGCGCGGCTGCCGAGCTGCTCAGCAATCGCCAGTTTCCGCCGCGCGAGACACCACATGATTCCGTGGCTCCGCTTGAAATGACCCCTGGCCGGCGTTACCTTTCCCGTCATGGCGAAATCCGTCGCCCGCGCGCTTCTTGTCCTCATCGTCGCCCTTGCGGTCACGATGCCGGTGGGCGTGCGCGCTATGCCTATGGCCATGTCCGGGGATCATATGGCAGGAATGGCGGGCGATCAGCCATGTCAGAACTGCCCTGACGAGCACCAATCTGGCAGCACGGCTCCCGATAAGATGCCGGCCTGCGCCGCTCTCGCCTGCATATCCGCCCCGGCGGTTCTTCCCATGCCGGCAGCCTTCCTCGGCCGCGTCGCCCTTAGGGCCGATTACGTTTGGCCACCCGCCGCGCGATTGGCTGGAGCCGATCCCGCTCCCGACCCGTTCCCACCTAGACCCATCGTCCTCGACTAACCTGCCCGCCGGCTGAAGACCGGTTCGCGGGACCGAGTTGCTATGAGCCCGCGCTGAGGCGCGGGTGGAGACTTGCCCCTGGCCAACCGGCAACGAGGCGGGGCAAGCCCCAAACGGACGATGTGGCATGTCATTGATCTTTCCTTCGGCCTTGGGCCGACGCCAGTTCCTACAGGCAGGCCTTGCCTGCGCCGTCGGCGCGCTATCCCGGCCCGTTCTTGCCGACGACAGCCCAGCCGGGCGTGACGGTCTCACCACGACGGTGCAACCTGGCCAGGCGCGCGTCCCTATGGTCGGTAATGGCTCTCCGCAGACCGAGGTGTGGGCCTACAACGGCGCTGAGCCGGGTCCGGTCCTGCGTGTCCGGCAAGGGACACCCTTCCGAGCGACCGTCGAGAACGGACTCACAGAGAACACGACAGTTCACTGGCACGGCATTCGTCTGCCAAACGCGATGGATGGCGTGCCGTACCTCACGCAAAAGCCGATCAAGCCGGGCGAGCGCTTCGAGTACGCCTTCACGCCGCCTGACGCCGGCACCTTCTGGTACCACTCGCATGACGACAGCCTCGTTCAGATGGGGCGCGGCCTCGCGGGCGCGCTGATCGTCGAGGAGGCCGAACCGCCCGCGGTGGACCGGGAGTTGCTCTGGACCATCCAGGACTGGCGACTGACGGACGACGCACAGATCGCCCCCGGCTTCAACAATCGCATGGAAGCCGCGATGGATGGCCGGGTCGGCAATACGGTCACGATCAACGGTCGTGTTCCCGACACTGTAAACGTTCGTGCCGGCGAGCGCATCCGCCTTCGCCTACTCAACGCGGCGATCGCACGGATCATGGCGCTGCGCTTCGAGGGACACCGGCCGACAACCGTCGCGCTCGATGGTCAGCCCTGCGAGCCGCACGAACCGGTTGACGGGCGCATCCTGCTCGGCCCTGCGATGCGGGCCGATGTGATACTCGATATGCAAGGCGAGCCGGGACGCTGGTACCAAGTGGTCGACGATTTCTACGACCGACTCGCTTACACGCTCGTCCGCCTTGAATATGACAAGGCAGCGCCCGCTCGCCTGCATCCTTCCGACGCGTCGCTGCGACTGCCGTCCAACCCGGTGCCGCGCCCCAATCTGAAGACGGCGTCCGTTCATGAAGTGCAGCTTCAGGGCGGGATGATGGGCGGCACGGGAATGGGTGGCGGCATGATGGGCATGGGCGGCAACGCCGCCTGGGCAATCAATGGTCAATCGATGACCGGCGATGGCAATCCCGGCATGCCGCCGCTCTTCGAGATTGCGCGCGGCCGGAGCTGCATTCTCGACATGCGCAACGACACCGCCTGGTGGCACCCGATGCACCTCCACGGTCACAGCTTTCAGGTGCTCGATCGCGACGACCGGCCCGAGCGGCATGGCGTATGGGGCGACACCGTGCTCGTCCGTCCGCGCGAGCGGGTGCGAGTCGCGTTCGTCGCGGACAATCCCGGCGACTGGATGCTGCATTGCCACGTCATGGAGCATCAGGTCGGTGGGCTCATGACGATCATCCGGGTGACTTGAATGTCTGCAACTTCACAGAAAAGGAGCGTCCTCATGACACGACGAATACTCTTCATTCTGCTCGCCTCGACCGCTGTTTCGACGTCGGCACTCTTCACCTCGCAAACGACACACGCGGCATCGCCGATTTCGGCGATGCTCTACAAGAACCCGTCGTGCACTTGCTGCGAAGGTTATGCTCAATACCTCGAGAAAAACGGCTTCAAGGTCACTGTGAAGCCGACCAACGATCTCGCCGAAATCAGCCAAAAGGCTGGCGTTCCGGAAAACCTCGAGGGCTGCCACACGATGTTCGTGGGCGGTTATGTCGTCGATGGCCACGTGCCGGTCGAATTCATTCGCAAATTGTTGGCGGAGGAGCCTGCCATCGCCGGAATCACCTTGCCTGGCATGCCCTCGGGCTCCCCGGGGATGACCGGCTCGAAAACGGAGACCTGGACCATCTATGCCGTCACGAAAGACGGCAAGCCGCCAAAAGTCTTCGCGACTGTGTAAGGAGATTAGGCAATGCAAATGGAAACGACACTTCCCAGTTCGCGCGCTTCGATCAGCGCGCAGACGCATTTCAAATGGCTGGGCCGCAAGCGATTGTTGCTTGGCGGTTTTGCGTTGGCGCTGATTGGCGCGGGGCTCGCCTGGCAATGGAGCTGGCTGGTCGCGTTAGGTGTGGCTCCGTTGCTTGTCAGCGCGGCGCCGTGCGTCGTGATGTGCGGCCTTGGTCTCTGCATGCATCGCATGTGCAGCCGCACTGGAACTGCGGTACCAAACAGCACTTCACAAAACTCGTCACCTGAGCAGGAGACATTAAGATGACCGTTGGAAACAAGGTCACCATTGCAGTTCTCGCCGCCGCGTTCGCTGCTCTGATGGCTCCCGCTTTCGCGCAGAACGGCTCAAGCGGCATACCAAACCAGCCCGATCACGGCATGAGCATGGGGCATGTGGATCGACGTATGAAAGGTGGCGGCATGATGTCCGGAAGCATGATGGCCAGCTGTGCCGACATGAGGCAGTCGATGAACAACGGCGGTAACGGCAAACCCAATAGCCAGTGGCAGAAGCAGCGCAGGCCGGAATCCGATTAAAGGCAGCTAAATCCCATGCGCGATCCGGCCGGCGAGCAAACTGGGAGAGAATGTACTGGTCGCGGGGAATCTTGGCTGAAATGCCTGCGCGTCCGCGCGCGCGCTCTTTCGGTCGCATCGCTTCTGTTGACTGGCTCAGGCTCGCCCGCATTCGCAGCGACGAGCAACTGGGCCACCGATCAGCATGGGGCGGCGCGCCTGGTTTCGGCCGTCGAAGCGACCGGATCGAGTACACAAATCGACGTGGCCCTACAGCTCCGTTTGACCCCGGGCTGGCACACCTATTGGCGCACTCCGGGCGATGCAGGCATTCCGCCTGCGATCGACTGGGAAGGCTCAAAAAACTTCGCCGGCGCGGAGATCGCCTGGCCGGCGCCGACACGTCTGCCATCGGTCGGCGGACTGGAGACAGTGGGTTACGAAGATGGCGTGGTGCTGCCAATCGCGGTCCGCGTCGCACAGCCCGGCGCGCCGCTGCATCTTCATGCCGAAGTCGACTACGCGTCCTGCAAAGATATCTGCATTCCTTATCGCGCCGGTCTCGACCTTGCGCTGCCTTCCGGCCTCGCGCGTCCGGGGGCGGAAGCACCGCTTCTTGCTGAAGCCCACGCCCGCGTCCCGGCTGACCTGTCGGCGGCCCAATTGGATATGCTCGGAGCGGCGGTCGAATCCAGATCGGGAAATGCCGTCCTTTCAGTGAGATTGGCGAGTACTGGGGTTCCGTTTTCGTCCCCGGATCTGTTCATTGAGGGGCTGCAGAACGGCGCGCCTGGACGCCCGGAAACGACGCTCTCTGATGCCGGAAAGACGATAACGCTGCGCGTGCCCATTGCCGGCGAGCCCGCTATGGCGATAGCCGGCAAGAATTTGAAGGTGACCGTTGTCGACGGCGCGCGCGCCGCCGAAACCGAGATCACGCCGATTCTCGGCAGCCTGCCGCCGCTCGCGGCGGACGCAGGCCGCGTGGCAGTTCTCGGCTTGGCGCTGCTCGGCGGGCTGATCTTCAACTTGATGCCCTGCGTCCT
>DASRBG010000202.1:0-3401 GCA_035653735.1 Gemmataceae bacterium | reverse complement strand
CGCCGCGCTCGACCACTGGGCCTGCACGAACTCCGGCGTCACGACCTGGCCGGCGACGAACTGCGCGGCGCCCTGGCCCTGCACATTGACCTGAAGCATCATCGGCCCAGGGCTCGGGTATGTGCCGGTGGCGTATCCGCCAAGCACCGGGAGATTGCTCTGGAACGTGTAGGGCATGCCGTTCACATATGTCGCCTGCTGGTAGAGGCGGCCGCCCATCTCAACCAGGCTGGCAGATTGCGGCGTCCCGGCCGAGAGCGGCATCTTCTGCCCCGTCGCCTGCGAATACAACATCAGCATCTTGCGCACGTCGGGATCGCGCACGGCAATGCCCACGTGGCCTGCATACTTCTGCTGCGCGATGGAAACGATCTGCTTCGCCGTCTGCATGTCGATGTTGATCGAGTAAAGCTGCTTGACCAGGCGAATGGCTTCGTTCTCAGGGGACTCCACGCCAAACAGCTTCTCGCCCAGACCCGCCAGGAAACCTGCGCCAGCGCCGATCGCCGCGCCCAGCGGGCCACCAATCTGTTCGCCTATGAGCGCGCCGCCGGCGGTGCTCTGCGCGATCCCGCCCCACGTGCCGCGACTGGAACCAAACAGACCGTTCATCGCCAGCATCATGCCGGCAGCTCCGGCGGCGGGCGACTTCGCCACAGCCTGAACGCCGCCCCAGAAATTGCTGTCGGACGCTTCCCATGCCTGCTGATTCCAGACGGTTCCCTTCAGGTTGGATAGCATCTTCGAGAATCCATCCTTCGTAAACAGGCTGTAGATACCCGATGTGCCTCCGCGCTGGTTCGCGCCGAGGATCATTCCCAACGGGTTCGTGGAGGCGGCGGAATGCATGGCCTGCAGATTGAGAATGTCCGCCGGTGCGGCGCCAGGCGATGCCGCACCCGAAGCCCCCGGCGCCGCGGGGATAGAAATGGTTGGTAGCGAGATGCCGCCAGGAACGCCGCCCGGGGCGGCGATCGCAGGCGCGCTCATCCCCATGACCGCCGCCATCACCGCCGTCAGGGACGCGATCGCGGCTGAATTCTGCGCGGTCACCGCCGTGTTCAGGTCGGTCGCGGCCTTCATGGGGTCCTGCTTCCCGCCGCCGAAGATTCCTCGGAAGATGCCCGCGATACCGCCTTGCCCATCGGAGCCGAAGATCAGCGGCGTAATCGCACGAGCCATCATCGAGCCGATGCCTTCCGTAATCGGCTTCAGAATCGCCTCATGCAACGTCGAGGCGAGCTGCTTGCCGAAATCGCCAGGGTTGGTCAGCAGCGTGTGCGCCAGCGACTGCGCCGTGCGCTCAACTTCATCGAACTCCCTCCGCTTTAGTTCAAGAATCTTCTCCTCGTATTCGTAGCGGTCCTGAAGATTCTCGATCTCGGCGTTGAACCGCTCGCGATCGACATCATAGATGGCGTCGTGCTGCTCCTTGATGGCCAGTTCCTGCTCGCGCACAGCCTGCCGGATCGCCAACTGCTCGCGCAGCGTGGCGAGATCGTCTCGCCCGCCGGCAATGCCCAGGACGCGCTCGGCATGCGCACCAGCAGCGCGCATACGGCCGAATGTCTCTTCATCCGACCGCGCCAGGTCCGCGCGAACCTGAGCCACTTGCTGCTTCAGATCCTCGAACACCTGCTTGCCGCGCGCGGTGGCTTCTTTGTACACCTCTTCCCACTGCTTGTCCCAGAATTTCCCGCTATCGGCGGCGGCCTTCATGGTCAGTTCCTGCCAGCGCTTCGATTGCTCCTCTTCCTGTTTCTTCAGCACCACATCCGCGCCAGAGATCGCCGCGGCAGTGGCACGATTCCAGTCCGCGCCAGCTTTCACTAATTCATCCCGCTCCGCGAAGATCCGCGCGACCGGATCCATGTCCTTCTGGTACATCTGCTTCTCAAATGCTTCGAGCCTGGTCTCCTCCTCGCGCAGCTTCTGCGTGTGCTCGATCAGAGCTTTTAGTTGCTCGACGCGCTGCTCGGCGGCGCGGTACTTCTCGACGTCCTCCTGGCTACTCACGCCCACCTGCGGCTTAGCGAGTTTCGCCAATTCCTGCTCGGCCTGTTTCAAACGGTATTCTGGATCTTTGCTGCGCTCAGCTTCATATCGCCGCACAGCCTCATTGGCCGCTGCGCGCCGGGCATTGCGCTCATTCTCTGCAGCTTTCGCCAGGCCCTGCTGGTACTGATCGATCTGCCGCTGATATTCGGCAGCCAGCTCCAGCTTCTGTCGAACCTCTGGACTGCGATAATCCCGCTGGCCTTCGCCCGGACCGAACGCCGCAAATGGGTCCAGCTTTTCGAGCGCCTGCATGCGCTTGCGCATCAGATCCTGAACGCCTGTGAGCGGATACGGCCCCCACTTGCCGCGCGCGGCGTTGGCCCGGCGGATGTCCTCGGCCAACTGCATCTCGCGCTCCCACTTTTTGTCATCGAGGTCCACGCCGCCGCCGGGCAGGTGATCCCACAGCCACTTGGCGGCGTTGCCGGCGAAGTTCACCTCGATGACGAGGCCCTCTTTGAAGGTGCGCTTCAGCCCTTCCCATTTGGTTTCAAGGATCGTCACCTGACGCTGGTATTCGATGAAGCGGGCGATATCGGCCTCGTTCGGCCCGAAACCCTGCTCGCGGGCGATCTTCAGGTTTTCATTCAGCTCCATCAGCACGGGCAGCGTTTCGATGCCCGCGCGCTTGAACAGATCGAGCGCCGCCTTCTTACGCTCCCACTCATTGCCCGAATGTTCCAGGCCCTCGGCAATCTTCTCCAGAACCTCGGCGGTCGATGCGGAGCCATCGCGCACATCGGCCAGATCGACGCCAAATTTGGTGAGCCAGCCGCGCGCTTTTTCGCCTTCGGCCGAGTTGTCCATGACCGCCTGGGTGAGCCCGCGCATCATCCGTTCGAAGACCGACACGTCCTGGCCGGCGGCGCGGGCGGCGAACCCAAACTGGCCCACCTCCTTGGCGCTGAGGCCCGTGCGCACCTCTACATCACGAACCTGCACTCCGTATTCGCCCAGGCTCTTTGCGGCTTCGTAGCCCGCGGCGGCGAACGCCGTAAACGCGCCCGCGCCCGCGGTGATCGCGCTGCCAATAGGACCCAGCTTTTCGAGCAGCCCGCTCGCGGCCTCCTTTACGCCGGCAATCGGGTTCTCGATGAACTCTTTGAACTTGCTACCCAGCTCTTCGATACCGCCACCGTGTTCGCCCTTTTTCTTTTCGGCCTCGATCATGCGCTCGTAGGCGGCGCGGACACGGTCCACCATCCCTTGCTCGTCGCCGAGCTTCTTGATGAGGCGGTCGCGCTCGGCGACCAGGCGCTCGACGCCGGTCTTGCCGTAGGCGGCGGCCTGCTTTTCGATGGACTGTGTGAGGCGCTCCATCGAGTTGTAGGATCGGTCGTTGA
>DASRBG010000201.1:0-22508 GCA_035653735.1 Gemmataceae bacterium | reverse complement strand
GGGCGATCACTTGGGCCGCGAACGGGGCGGAGTCGCTCGCGGACAATGATCGTGTGTTCGTCAAGCACCGTCGCCGCGTGGTCCAACCAGACACGCAACAGAAGGATTGCTAGCTCGGCATCGTCGCCTTTTTCCAGCCGGGCAAAGGTCCGCAATAACAGCCATTTGCCGGCGAGGATATTTGCCGCTTGCCGCCCGAAGCGGGCGCGCATCTCCTCGTCCGCTGGCTGCGGCGATGCCTCATGCCAGTCGGCGACCAGCGTAAGCAGGCGCCGTTCGGACTCGGCAAGCTCCTCACGCTCGGCCCCCAGCATGTGGAACCGCGCCATCCTCGGCCAATCGCCGGGGACATCGAGGAGCTTGCGCGTCTCTTCCAAATCCTCGAAAAGCCGGCTTCCCTGCCGCCCATAGGCTTCCTCATAAGCGAAGCGATGGCTCCGATGGAGTGAAGCGGCACCGTCATCGAGAAGCGCCTTTAATTCCAGCGTTCGTATGGAGAGTGCGTCGCCGACCTCGGCGACGAGCACGGTCAATAATTGAGCCTGGAGGGAATCCTCTTCCGCAACCGCGCTCTGTTCGAGCGTTTCCACGAGATAGCGACGGGCGCCGATATCGGCGAGCAGGTGCTTGATAGCGGCATCCTCGCCGCGCGGCAGCGGCACTGCGGGAAGCCCGTCGATCCGCACCGTGGGCGTTCTCTCCATCGCCATCTCGGTCGGTTCCGGCAAAAGTAGCAAGCGGCGCAGCTCAACCAAATAATGTTGGCACATCGGTCGGCCGTCGGCTCCCGCCCAGGCAAATCGACCTTCCCAGACGCGGCGCGTTCGCTCCTGGGCGCGAGTCACCAGGGCATCGGCCAATTCCAGCATGGGCCGGTGGCTTTCCTCCGGAGTACCGGTATCTGATTTAAGGACTTCACGGATGCGATTAGCGAGTTGTTGAGCATAGCTCGACAGGATTTCCAGATAATCGTTGTGCGGTCGATCCACGATGGCCGGCCCTTCGGCGAGGGCCATATCGAATTCCCGCAGTTTGTGTTCTAGTTGATCGAGCAGCGGCGCGACTTCTGTTCGCACGTCTTCGTTGGCTTGTTCAGCATGCTTGTCTTCGAACCGCCACGATTTGGTTTCATCACGGATTGGCAAGATGAGAGTACCGTTTCGCCCCCAATCCACGAGAGGATTGATACGCCAACACGCCTGGCAGAAAATGCACCGCTCGGCATGGATGGCCACATTTACCGTCCCCGGCGGTGCGGCGGTTACATCGAAAACGTGCGTGGGACAAATGTGCGACAAATCGCGCACGGAGGCCGCTTGCTGTTCCGGTTGCGTCGATCGCCAGACGACATGAATCTGCGGAGGCTTGCTGGATGCAATGGTCCCAATCGCCGCCAATCCCTCGACCTCCTGCCGTTGCTCGCGTTCAGCAAATGGAGCGACAGGCGTATCTTTCTGGTGGACCGCGCCCCGAAACGTAACACGAAAGAGCAATCTGAGAGCGGACAGCGCTGTACTCATCAGTAGGATCGTGCAACCCAGGACGGCTACAGCCAAGCAATCGATCAAGTTGAGTTGTCGTAGGAGGATTTCAAGGGAATGGGTGAGCTTCACGGACAACGGCTTGTCATTATTCGCTTGGAGAATGCTCTCCGCTGCGGCCAGGACCGGCCGAAAGCGCTCGAACCAACGGCGAAACACCCACGGCACAGCGCTGGCCCGTCCTTCCTCGCTGTGCGAATGGTAATAGAGCCGTAGTGTGCCATGCGGCGGCAAATGGGGTCGCGGACGCCGCACCAGATCGCGAAAAGCATTAAGTGCGCCGTCGAGCAGCAGCCGTGTCAGCGCCGGCCGCGGTGTCACTTCGTGCAATCGCAGAACGCGGCTCAACTGAATGATCTCATCGCGCAGATCGCTCCACTGCCTCCAGGAAACACGAGACAGGACACGCAGCCAAGCAAGTATTTTCCACGGCAGCCAGCGCCGGGCCCGCGCCCAGACCGACGCCGAATCGAGCAACAAATCGAGTCCGAACTCGAAGACGAGATGCGCTCGCGCCAGATAGCCGGGCCAACGCTGGATGAATTCCACATCGCGCCAATACCGGGTTTGTTGCAGCGGCTCTAAATAATGATGCACCAGCGTGTCGCGGTCAAAGCCGCGTTCCTCAGCGCGGATGCGTGCAGCCGCTCGGCTGAGCAGAACACCCGTTGCCGTGGCCGGTCCCAATAGATTCAGGACGGGGAAATCGGCGCCCAAACCCGCCGCGGCCCCGCCAACTACCAGGCCATCCTCGACAAGGTAGGGTATGTCACGCAATCCGCCGGTCCGCACAAGTGTCGCCGTCCATGCACCGCGCTGGCCATCGCGCAGCCACGGCCGCAGCGTCGGCATGTCCACGAACCAGTCGAGAAGCTGCCGAGGCTTGCCGGAGAAATCGCGTTGTAGAGGCTTCGCAGGTAGAATAATGCTTAAAGTGAGACCTTGCCGGTTGGTGCATAAAAATCCGCGCGCGTTCAACGCCATTTTCGCCGGATTGCGGAGCAGAAAATCGTAAGCGACGCCCTCGCCGGGTTCGAGACGAAAACGCTCCTCAAGGACTCCCGGCGGCAATTCGATGATTTGCTGGAGACAATAGAGAAACGCGGGCTGATCGCGCGGATCACCGAAGCGATCGAAGCCTTCGCGAGTGATAAGCAGGCCGCAGTCACCTTCGGCGAGAAAAGTCAATTTGGCGTATACTGGGCCGCGCGTCGTCGCCACGCCGATGATGCGCCGGCCGTTGCGGATAAGGCTTTCGACCGTGGTTTCCGTCCGCAAGACGATACCGTATGACCGCGCTATCTCGGCCAGATGGTGATTGAAACGCGGGCGCAAGACGGTGAAACAGTCGGAGTAAGCATCGGCATCGCGGTACAGGCTGCCGGCGAGCCGCCGACCATCCGTGGCGAAGACACCGCGTTCAATCAGTCGCCGCTCCCAGGCCAGCGCGTCGATTCTCTCTACCCCGAGAATGTCAGGCTGAATCAAGTTCTGGGCGAAGCAGACGCCGCCAAGCAGACCGGCGCCCGCGTCGCTCTCCGCCTCGACAACTGAAACCGTAAAGCCAGCCCGCGCCAGTCCAATCGCCGCAGTCAAGCCCGCGCATCCGGCTCCGACGATCACCACGTCGTACTGCGACTCAATCATCCGCTTTATCCAAAAAGAGGTCACCACGAATCACACGAATAACACGAATAAAACAAAACGAATGCAACAGAAAAACACCATCGATGGCAACCAGCTGACCAAAGCATGAAGTATTTTTTTCTTTAATTCGTGTAATTCGTAAGATTCGTGGTGGCCCTCTTAAACCAACGCGGGTAGGGGTTGAGTGAATGGTTCGTTGGCTTCGGCGCGGCGTTTCAGCTCGGCGCAGGGCTCGAAGCGTTTGCCGTGCCGAGCGGCCAGGGTGGTCAATGACTGAACGATGTCGCCGAGACCGCGGTCGTCGGCATAGCGCAGCGGGCCGCCGCGATGGGGCGCCCAGCCCGTGCCCAGCACCATCGCCAGATTCAGTGCCGCCGCAGTCGTCGTCAATTTCTCGCTCAATGCCAGGGCCGCCTCGTTCACCATCAGCAGCACCATGCGCTCGCGCCCTTCCGTCACACGCGCTGCCTCCGGAAGCGCCTGAGCGATAGAGGCGGATTTTTCCACTCGGAGAAGCTGTTGTGTTTGTGAGTTGATCTTGGGTTTCTTTCCCGCATGTAGGTAGAAGCCGCGGCCGCTTTTCTGGCCCAGCAAACCGGCGGCGCGCATCTTTTCGAACGCGGCGTTCGGCTCGAATCGCCCGGTCAGTACCGGCTGCATCGACTCAGCGACGTGCGCGGCGATGTCGAGGCCAATCTGATCGAGAAGCTCCAAGGGGCCCATCGGCATGCCGAAACGCTTCATGACGCGATCCACCTGCTCGATGGCCAAACCCTCGGCGACGAGGATCACCGCTTCGTTGAGGTACGGCATAAGGATGCGATTGACGACGAAGCCGGGACTATCGCGGACCAACACGGGCGTCTTACCGAGATTGATGGCCCATTGCGTTAGGGTTGCCAGCGTCATCTCATTGGAGGCCGGAGCGCGAGCGACTTCGACGAGCGGCATCTTGTGGACGGGATTGAAAAAGTGCATGCCGGCCACGCGCTCGGGATGCGTCAGGCCTTCTTGGAGACTCTCAACCGGCAGCGATGATGTATTCGTCGCTAGCACCGTCCCCGGCCGGGTGCGCGATTCCAGCTCGCGAAAGACAGTCCTCTTGGCGTCGAGATCTTCCAGCGCCGCCTCAACGACGACATCGACGTGATCGAAGCCCTCCCATTTCAGAGTGCCCTGGATGGCGGCCAATCGTTCGACCGATTCCGGCTCGGTCAACAACCTGCGCTCGACGGCCTTGCGAAACAATCCCTTGATGCGCTCCAACCCGGCATCGAGCGCCGCCTGGCTGACTTCCTGAACGACAACCTTGCATCCCTTGAAGGCGGCCAGCTGCGCGATGCCCGCTCCCATCGTGCCGGCACCAACCACGCCGACGCGGCGCACCTCCACCGGTTTTGCCGCGTGCAGTTCTTCGGGGAGTTTATCGCTCTTTTGTGTCTGAAAGAATAATCCGATGAGATTGCGGCAAGCCGAGCTGACGGCGAGGCGTCCAGCAGCGGCGCGCTCATAGGCAAGTCCCGCGGTCATGCCGTCGCGGATGCCGGCGCGGATCGCTTCGAGCGCCTCAAACGGCGCGGGCATGTCATCCCACACGCTGCGGCGCACAAGGCGCTCGGTGATCTGAAAAAGTGCTCGCCGACCAAGCGGGTTCGATTCGAGGATGCGTTGTCGCCACGTCCGCAGAGGGAGGCGATCGAGACGGCGTTTGCCTTCGCCGATGGCGCGACCGGTCAAGCGGCCGAACTGCTCGCGGAGCTCGGTCTCTGTTGCGGCGATGGCATCGGCCAGGCCCCAGCGAAAAGCCTCCGCGGCGTTCAGACGCTTACGATCGAGAATCACCCGCAGCGCGCGTTCCAGCCCGATGATTCGCGGCAGACGCTGCGTGCCGCCCCAACCGGGCAGTAGGCCCAGTTCGACCTCCGGCAGACCCATCTGGGTGCTGGGTTTATCGAAAACCAATCGATAATCGCAGGCCAGGGCGAACTCCAGTCCGCCGCCCAGGCATGCTCCGCTGATGGCTGCGATGGTCGGCATAGGCAGAGCGGCAAGCTTGTCGAACAATTTCTGCCCACTCGCCGATATGGCCTCCGCACTCCGAGCATCCTGAATGTTCAGGAACTCCTGCAAGTCAGCGCCGGCGACAAAGCCGCTCTTCTTTCCGCTCCGAACAACCAGGAGCGCCGCCTTGCTGGCCGCAACGGCATCGAGGGCGGCGTCGAGATCAGCCATCACCTGACGATTAAAAACGTTAACACTGCGGCCCGGCACATCCAAGATGAGGGCCAAGGCGCCGTCTGGATCGCGCTCGACCACGATCGTCGCGGAGTGGAAGACCTGCATGCACTCCCCTCTTCAAAAAGAATTCACCACGAAACACACGAAATACACGAAAAAAGAAAAAATCAATAAATACAACAAGAAGCAGTCGAAGCTATTCTGCTTTTTTCTCTTCTTCTCGTTTTTTCGTGTATTTCGTGTGTTTCGTGGTTCATTTCTTCCTTCTCAGCTCGCGGCGGCCGGCTCGAGCGGCGGTGCCTCGGTTGAGTGGATGCGTTGCTCGGCGGCCATCCGTAAGGCGATACGATTGATGACCTGCAAGAACGCAAGCGCGCTGGCTTCGATGATGTCCGTGCTGACTGCTCTGCCGTTAATGACACGGCCATTGTATTCGGCCTCGATATGGGCCTCGCCCTGGGCGTCTTCGCCGACTGTCACGCTGCGCACCCGGTAGTCGCGCAGCTTCACCTCGATGCCGGTGATCTGCTCGATGGCCTTGAACACGGCATCGACGGGTCCGTCGCCGAGACTGGCCTGGCGAACGATCGTACCGTCCTGGTGCCACAAGCACACCGAGGCCGAGGGAATGGTCGCGGAACCGGCGTTGCATGCCACCGCCTCCAGCGTCCACAGGGCCGGGCCGCTGTGAATTTGCGCCTCCGCTAGTGCCTCCACGTCGGCGTCGTAAATAACCTTTTTGCGATCGGCCAACGCCTTGAAGCCATCGAACACTTTTTGCAGTTGTTCTTCGGTGAGATGGTAGCCGAGATCGAGGACGCGCTGACGCAGAGCATGCCGGCCGCTGTGTTTGCCCAGCACTAGCTCGGTCTGCGGCACGCCGATGTCCTCTGGATTCATGATCTCGTAGGTGGTCCGCTCCTTGAGCATGCCATCCTGATGAATGCCAGCCTCGTGGGCGAAAGCATTTTGGCCGACGATGGCTTTGTTGCGCTGCACTTGAATGCCGGTGACGTGAGAGACAAGCCGACTGGTGGGGTACAGTTTCTTGGTATTGATGTTGGTGGTCACGCCGAAATAGTCTTGCCGCGTCCGCACAGCCATGACGATTTCTTCCAGGGCGCAGTTGCCCGCCCGCTCGCCGATGCCGTTGATGGTGCATTCGACCTGTCGTGCGCCTTCCAGGACGGCGGCGAGGCTGTTGGCCACGGCCATGCCCAGATCGTTGTGACAATGGACGCTGATAACCGCCTTGTTGATGTTACGGACGTGTTTTTTCAGATGGGCGATGGCGGCGGCGTACTGGCTGGGCACGGCATAGCCGACCGTATCGGGAATGTTCACCGTGGTGGCGCCGGCATCGATAGCGGCCTCGACGACTTCGGCCAGGAAGTCCAGTTCGGTGCGGGCGGCGTCTTCCGGGGAAAACTCTACATCATCGGTGTATTGGCGGGCGCGCTTGACGCCCTCGATGGAGCGGCGGACGATTTCTTCCTTGGCCATTTTGAGTTTGAATTCTCGATGAATGGCACTGGTGGCGAGAAAGACATGGATGCGTCGGCGCGGGCAGTCGCGCAGCGCTTCGCCGGCGCGATCGATGTCCGCGATGTTGCAGCGGGCCAGGCCGCAGATGACCGGGCCGCGCACTTCGCGGGCAATCGCTTGCACGGCCTCGAAGTCGCCCGGCGAGGCGATGGGGAAGCCGGCCTCCATGACATCGACGCCGAGATCCTTTAAGGCGTGGGCCACTTGCAGTTTCTCGGCCAGGTTCATGCTGGCGCCGGGGCTTTGTTCCCCGTCGCGGAGAGTCGTGTCGAAAATGATGAGGCGGTCGTTCATGGTCAGGCTCCGGGCAAACAAAAAAGCCCCAGGATTCTGATCCCAGGGCTGTATTCAGCAAGCGAAGAAGACACCGGCTGGATGGCGCGCCTAGGATCCGTCGAGCGGAAGAAGTAAGAAGTCCAAAAGATCGAGGAGCAAAGGCTTGGTCATGGTTGTGCTATTACGGGCGATGTCGATGCCGCATGAGGTCTCGCACACCTTCTTGATAGTGTAGAGCTTTTACCCGTGGTTGGCAATGACATTTCGATGGCGGAGAATCGAATGGAAAGCGGGATACGGGAGTCGAACCCGTCTAGCAGCCTTGGGAAGGCTGTGCACAGCCGATATGCCAATCCCGCAATGTAAGAAGATTCTACCCCGACACAGCCGCGCTCCGCAAGTGGCTTTGCATTTTTTTCCAATGCCATCGGTAGCTAGGTGACTTGCGGAGTGTTGGTCATCGACGAGCAGACCGCCGTCCGAGGGTAAGGGTAGATAGGTCGGACGGCTGCCAGTCGCACATCTCGGAAGGGAACCTGAATCTCCCACCCGTTGCTGAAGAGGATAGAGTGTCGATAGTGCCGGACATCGCCGCTTCCACATACTTCCAATTCTTCATATTGCCAGGTCATGCGAGGTGAGCAATACTCGGCCGGCAAAGCCGAACGATCAATTAACGGCTCCGCTGTCAGCGTGTAGGTAATGTACAGCAGATCATTCGGTGGAGCATCGAGTTGGAGTACGATGACGAAGGTATCATTTTGACAGACGGCGCTGAGCACCTCGGCGTCGTGCAGGTAGTAGTCTTCGAGCAATTGACGGGCAGAGGGCGGCAAGTCTGGGAGAACGGTTTGCAGATAGTTATCGTATCGCTCTGCCGCGTCTTCCCACGCGGCATCGGCGGCGTCCATCGCGTCCGGCGCGTGATCCTGCAAGCGAGCATAAAGGCTGGGTGTAAAGTATTTCATGGTTTCTTTCTCGCCTTGCGATTCTCGGTTTCGTAGAAAGTATGCCCTGAGGGAGGCGGCGTCATCTGCTGGAAATGCGGTAGGGCCAACGGTCCGGCGTGCCGAGTGTGAGGAACGCCGCGTTGATAAGGCCCCACGGCCGATTCGATGGAGGCCGCCAACGCACGGTTCGCCTTGAGATCCAGCCCACAAACCACAACATCGAGTCCGCCCCGACGCCGTGCGATGGCCAACGCCAGATCGATTTCGGATCCTCGCAGCACCGCCCCTGATGGTCCCGCCCCGCGCTCGGCTTCATGGATCGTCGCAGGCGGAGCGGATGTGGGCGAAACGGAAACCTCGGCGTCGGTCATCGACGTATTTTACTCCACAAACCTCTATAGAAGAAAGAGGACCACTTTCATGTCCTTACTCCAGCACCGGCGGTTCGACCTTCGCCGGCATCGTCGGCGGCTGGGTGCCCTGAATCTGTCGCAAGTACGTGCCGGATAGATCGGCTCGTTTGACGATGCCGAGCACGCGATTGCCGTCTGCTTTTTCGACCACCGGCAATGCCAGCAAGTCGCTTTCGACGAATTGCTCCATCGCTTCATCCAGCGGTTCTTCGGGGGACAGAGGTTCGACCGTGCGCGTCAGATCCATCGCCACCGCGAATGCGCGCAAGTGCGGCGATTGCGAGGCCAATAGCACCTCTTCCACCGTCACCACGCCGATAAGCCGACCATCGGCGTCGATCACTGGCACCGACTGCAACGGGTTGTCGCTCAATCGTTCGATCACCTCGGCGACGCGATCGCCCGGATGCAGGTAGGGGACGTCGCGCAAAGGTGTGATGAAGGAGCCGACGCGCAGGCCGGTCAGCACCTCGCGGACATAAGCGCCCTGGTGAGCCGGCGAACGCGACCGACTCTGCACCTGCGAGCTGTAGATCGATTGCTCGTCGGAGAGAAGGAATGAGATAGTGCAGACCCATAAAGTCGGCAAAAGGAGATTGTAATTGCCGGTCAGCTCGCTGACCATGACGAGAGTGGACAAAGGCGTCTTGGCGGCGGCGGCGAAGAAACCAGCCATGCCCACGATGACGAAGCTAGCCGTCGGCGGCATGTAGCCGGCCGGGAAAACGTGGTTGAGCAGGATACCCAGGGCGCCGCCGCCGCAGCCGCCAATCACCATCGACGGCCCAAACACACCGCCGGAACCGCCGCTGCCGATCGTCAATCCTGTGGTCACGATCTTGCCCACGGCGATGCACAAAAGCAGCACGGCCAATGACAAGTCGTTTGCTTCGCTCGGCAACCGCCGCAAGCTGTCTTGCAGTACCCCGTAACCATAGGACAAAACCGAGACGGCGCGGAGTTTTTCTCCCAGGGCGAAATACAATGCCAAGGCGACAAGCCCGGCCAGAAACGCGCCGATGGCCGGCTTAAAATGCGGACGAATCGGCAAACGGCGAAACAGCTCAGTCAGGCCGTAAAAGCTGCGCGTGTATACCATCGCCAACAAGACCACGAACAATGCGAGCAGGGCATACGGTATGAGATGAAACGGATCGGTAAAGACGGTGGACTGCATCAACTGAGTGGGCATGTCGAACAGCGGTTTCCAGCCGATGCCGGTCCAGTGGCTAAAAACCTGACCGAAGGTGCAGTAGGCCGTGATACAGGCGAGGGCAGCGGGGATAACGACTTCCGACTCGAAGTCAGGCGAGCGGTACAGTACCTCGGCGGCGAAGAGAGCGCCGGCCAAGGGCGCGCGAAAAATGGCGGCGATGCCGGCACCCATGCCGGCAGCCAGAAGCAGCCGTCGCTCGGCAGGCCGTAATCGCAAGAGTCCGCCCAACCATGAACCGAAGCCGGCGCCGATTTGCGCGATTGGTCCCTCGCGGCCCCCCGATCCGCCCGTTCCCAGCGTAATGGCGCTGGCGAAGATCTTCACCAATGGCACGCGCGGCCGGATCACTCCGCCTTTGAAGTGATAGGCGGCAATGGCCGAATCCGTGCCGTGTCCTTCCGCTTCCGGGGCGAGAGTGTAAACGAGGAAGCCGCTGATCAGTCCCCCTACGGCCGGCACGATTAAGAGCAGCCACCAACGAAACGGAGTGTCCGACGGCGGTAGCAGCATGTCGAGCGGAGGTTCATTGGCGGGACCGCCCGGATGATAGCCGACGATCATTTCCAGGGCCAAATGAAAAACGGTCCGGGTGGCCAGGTAAAACACCACGGCGCCCAGGCCCGCGATGACGCCCACGCACAGCGATAGTCCCAGCAGCCGGGCTTGCGGACGCAGCCGGCGCCGGCCAAGCTGCCAAAACTCGGGGAGCCAGTGAAGAGGATTCAAGAGAACAGATGATGTGCCGCGATCCGTCATAAACTGACAATCTCCCGTACCATGAGGAGGTCCGGGGGATGTCTTATGATTCGTGCGCCTTGGCGGCTTTGGAAACATGCTGATCGTGGATTTACCCGACCTCGCCGCGACGCAGGCCTTTGGTCGGCGTCTGGGACAGCGGCTCTGGCCCGGTGCGGTGATCGCCCTCATCGGCGACCTGGGGGCTGGAAAAACGCAATTGACGCGAGCCATTGCCGAGGGACTCGGCATCGCCAACAGCCGCGCCGTCACCAGTCCGACCTTCGTTCTGGTGCAGGAATATCAAGCACGGCTGCCGATCTATCATTTCGATGCTTATCGCTTGAAAACCGAAGCCGAGTTCGCCGACCTGGGCGTTCACGAATACTTCGAGAGCAATGGAGTATGCCTCGTGGAATGGGCGGATCGCGTGCCGGGGTGTTTGCCCGCCGAACACCTGCGCATCACGCTATCCGTGACCCGAGAGACATCTCGCCGCGCGATAGTCGAAGGGTGGGGAAAAGAGTATGAGAAATTGATTACGGAGTTGAGAATTGTATCCGAGCCTGAAGCGTAAGCGAAGAGAGGCCTTCGCTTACGCTTCAGGTTCAGATACATACAGTAAATATTTACAGATTCACATCAATTCCATTAAGCACATTCTGAGCCAGCTCGACCATCGTGGTGCGGCGATTCATGGCGCCGCGTTGGAGGCGGCGGAAAGCTTCCGCCTCGGTCCAGCGATAGCGCTTCATCAACACGCCTTTGGCTCGCTCGATGATCTTGCGATTTTGCAACGCCTGCCGCAAGGAGGCATTTTCTTGGCTCAGCTCGCGCAGATCGTCGAATTGTTTTCGCGCGATCATGAGAGCGGGGCCGAGCTGGTGTTCCTCAACGGGTTTGACCAGGTAGGCCAGGACATGTTCTTCAAGAGCGCGGCGGACCAGTTCTTGATCGCGGTCGCCGGTGATGGCCACGGCGGCAACAACGCGCTCCTGGTAGATTTGTCGCAGAGCGTCCAGGCCGTTTAAGCGGGGCAGGTGAATATCAAAGACGACCACGTCCGGCTCGAGTTCCAGCACGGTGCGAACCATATCGGTGCCCGTGGCGGCCTCGCCGACGACATGATGGCCGAGCTTCTTTTCTAAGGTTTCCTTCAAAAACAAACGCACTGTGGGGTCATCCTCGACGACCACAACATTCAGGGTCCCCAACGTGGACGCCGCTTGCTCCATGACGCAAACCTCCTCCAACGTCTCAACCGCATCGCTGGCCCGACTCGAAGATTCTCTCTGCCGCAGCGGTTAGGGAGAGAGCAACTTAAATGCCGGTTCGCGATCAGAACCTCAAGGATTATTCTCAATGTGTTCCTAGAAACGCAATTCAGGGAGGAGATCCTTCTCGCCGAGCAAAGGGAACAGTGCTCCCTTTTAACTTAACAGATTTCTCGACCGCCGCCAGTACAAACCACTGTTCTCGCGCACAGCGCCACGATTAAAAGGACGAAAATCGCTGCGGCTTTGCCCATCTCCCCGAGATCTCCCGATTACTCTTGAGCCGGTCCTGGCGGCAAAACCAGGACGACTTGGAAGCCGCCATCCGCAGCCTCCCCCGCAGTTATGCGTCCGCCTTGTAAATCGATAATACGACGGGCGAAAGCCAACCCCAAGCCGAAACGAGCGTGTCGCGTCGTGCTGAAGGGCGCCGACAACCAGCTGAGTTGTTCGGCGGCGGCTGGCGGGCCGTCGTGCGTGAAGCTCCATTCGGTGTTTCCATCGGGCGATTCCTTTGACACCCGAATGAGTATCTTGCTCCGCGCCGCTTGGCACAGAGACATCATCAACATCGTCCCCGCCTGCATCAGCTTCGCGGCATCGCCCCACACTTTTGTGGGACGGGGTGCCTCACAGACGATCTGAAGCCCAGGGTTTCGCAGCGAAAATGAGGCGGCGATGCCGGCGGTCAGCTCGCTCAGCTCCACCCAGTCCAGGTTCAAGCTGAGAGGACAAATCAGATCGTGGGTGGCGTCGAGCTCGTTCTTGCATGCCTCGGCTCGACTGCGGAGGTCAGCAAGAATGGTTCGTTCCAGGGTCTGACTGCGCGGCAGTCGTTCCTTGAGGATGGCCACTGAGGAATACACCGATTGCAGGAGGTCGCCGACTTCGTGGCGCAGGGTACGCACAACCATCTCAACGAAGTGCGCGGTACACATTCGTTCGCCGTCATCATTGATGCCCATGATGGTACTGTGCCTCTCGGTATATTGGAGCGGCAGGCGCGGACTGGAAGACACGTTCCAGCCGACCGGCAAGAGATTTCTCATTCCTTACTCGGAAACATTACCAAGAAAACGCGGATACGAGCTATTCCAGTTCCATCCTTCGAGAAGGAACCTCGCACCGCAGGTTGGATAGGAATGGGAGCAAAAACTGTGCCTCGACTGCTCCGTTTCCGCCTTTTTCCGGAAGTGGAAATCCCAACTCTTATTCCACGAACATAATATTAAGTAAAGCGCAACTGACTTGACAGGCTTTCCTGTCCCCGATAACTTCGCGGAATCGGACATCGCCTCGTCGATCCAGCCGAACCGCCGCCGTCAAGACCGAGGAGTTTCCGTCTATGCAGCTGTTAGCGCCGGACATTCTGGAGGAAGCTCGGCTGCTTTCTCCTGTCCTAAGTGGGACGGGAGTGGCCATCGGCTTTCTGTTATGGTCGCTTGGTGGCCGGACGCATCGATTCTGGCTGGCGATGAGCGTGACCCTGACCGCGGGGTTGCTGGGGCTGACCCTGGGCAAGGACTACGGCATGCAGCCGTTGGTGGCCGGCCTGCTGCTGGCCGTGTCCGCGGGAGCGTTGGCTTTGTCGCTGGTGCGCATTCTTCTCTTCGCGGCCGGCGGACTGGCCGCGCTGGGGCTGATGCACTCCCTCGCGCCGAGTTGGGATGAACCCATCGCCGTCTTTCTCGTCGGCGGTTTGTTTGGCGTGCTACTTTATCGCTTCTGGATCGTGACCTTCTCCAGCTTGATCGGGGCGTTGCTCATGTCTTATAGCGCCCTGGCTTTGTCGGATCGGCTTCGTATAGTGGATAGTGTTGCATGGACGACCAAGAACGGCCCGCTGCTGAATTGGGGTTGCGCCGCGCTGATCGTTTTGGGCATTCTGGTTCAATTTCTGATGGAACGTCGCCGGCATCGGAAGTCCGAGGCGCCTGCCGAGCCGGAACCTGTCGTGGCTCCTCCCCCTCCGCCGCCCGCCAAGCCGGCGCCGACGGGATGGCGGGCCTGGAGCGAAAAATGGCTCCGCCGCGCCGGTTAGAGAGAATCATCATGCTGTCACGCCTACGACGCATTTTCATTGCCATCGTTGTTATCTTCTCGATGTCGCTGCCTTTCGCGGCAGCTCAGAAGGATGTGGGTATCGAACGGGGGGTTAAACTCGATCCCGCCGCAAGCGACTCAAGCGGCTCGTCCCCCGCTGCCCTTCCCTATTTCGCGATGGCGATTTACACGATGCTGATTATGACGATTGTGTGCATGCCCAGCCGCAAGGCTTGATTGCCGAGGAGAAGCTCGATGTTGGCCGCCGATCTTCCCGACCTGCTGTCCCTCAGCCGTCGCATTATCAATGGCGGCGAGCTGACCCGTGAGGAAGCACGCCGGCTGTTCGCACTGGAAGGCGAGGAGTTGTACGATCTGTTCTACGCGGCTCACAAGGTTCGCCGCCACTTCCACGGCAATCGCGTGACATTTTGCAGCATCTTGCCGACCAAGTTCGGCAATTGCAGCGAGGATTGCAAATTCTGCGCGCAGAGCGCCCATTTCGATACGGGCATCACTCCTCATGCGATGATGGACGGGGCGGAAGTCACGCAAGCGTGCGCGGATGCACGCGCTCGTGGTGCTAGCGCCTTTGGCATCGTCAACAGCGGCCGCGGGCCGACCAAGCGCGAGTGGCCCAAGATCATGGAAGCCGTCAAGGCCATGAAAGAAGTGGACGGCATCTGCCATTGTGCCACGCTGGGCACGCTTACCGAGGAACAGGCGCGCGACCTCAAGGCCGCCGGGGTTCGCCGCATCAATCACAACCTCGAAACTTCGCGTGAGTTTTATCCGCAAATCGTCAGCACGCACACCTGGCAAGAACGCGTGGACACGGTGCGGCTGGCTCAGCGTGTCGGCCTGGAAACGTGTTGCGGCTGCATTTTCGGCATGGGCGAAACCATTGACGATCGCGTCAGCCTCGCTTTCAGCCTGAAGGAACTGAACCCCAGCGTCGTGCCGCTCAACTTCCTGTTCCCGATCCCTGGCACGCCGCTGGAGAACGCTCCGCGCTTGCGGCCGATGGAGATTCTGAAAATCATCGCCGTCATGCGCTTGATTCTGCCGCGCCAGGATCTAAAAGTCGCTGGAGGCCGCGAGAAGAACCTGCGCGATTTGCAAAGCTGGATCTTCTATGTCGGTGGCACCAGCGGGTTGATTGGCAACTACCTGGCCACGGCCGGTCGGCCGAACGAGGAAGATTTGCGGATGATCGAGGATCTGGAGCTGACCTGGCACGACGACCGCGTCGGCGATTTCGATCCTTCTCTCCCACCCCCGCCGGCTGCCCCGACCTGGGAACTGCCGGTACTGTCCTAACACAAAAACTCACCACAGAGTCACAGAGGACACAGAGAAAAACACAGAAAGAAAACAAATACAAAATGTCAATATCCTAGAATTATTTTATTTGTTTTTGTGTTTTTCTCTGTGACTCTGTGGTTAGCTCTTCTTATGACTCCCTGGATGGATGATGACCTGGAGGAGCGGCGGCGGCGCGGGTTGTACCGGGTGCGCCGGCGTTTGCAGTCGGGACAAGGAGCGCGGGTTCGGCTTCGTGGTCGAGAGCTAATCAACTTCTCCTCCAATGATTATCTCGCGCTTGCTGGAGATGCGCGACTGGCTCGCGCCGCGGCGGCTGCTGTGCGGCGTTACGGCAGCGGGGCTGGGGCTTCAGCGCTGGTGTCCGGTTATTCGCCGCCGTTGCGCTCTCTTGAACGTGCCTTGGCGGATTGGGAAGGAACGGAGGCAGCGCTCGTTTTCAGCAGCGGCTATGCCGCCAACCTGGCGCTGGTCAGCACACTGGCCGGTCAGCCCGATGCCGTCTTTAGCGATGCACTCAATCACGCCAGTTTGATCGACGGCTGCCGCCTGTCGCGGGCCGCCGTCCACGTCTATCGGCACTGCGATCTCGATCACCTCGCCAATCTCCTGCGGAAAGAGGGACGAAGCGCGCGTCGCCGATTGATTGTCAGCGATACCGTTTTCAGCATGGACGGCGATTTCGCGCCCCTCGCGGAATTAGTGGAGTTAGCGGAGCGTTTTGATTGCCTTTTATTGATCGATGAGGCGCATGCCACGGGTGTTCTCGGCGAGCATGGCCGCGGCGTTACGGATTTTCTCGCTCCGGGTTCGTGGCCACCCGAGCGCGTCATCAAGATGGGCACGTTGAGCAAGGCCCTCGGCACCCAGGGTGGTTTCGTGTGCGGCCAGCGCCGTCTGATTGCTTGGCTCGTCAATCAGGCACGGCCGTACATTTTTTCAACGGCGCTCTCGCCGCCGGTCGCCGCCGCGGCGCGGCGCGCGGTTGCGATTGTGCGACAAGAACCGGAACGACGCCAACACGTTCTCACCCTGTCCGAACGCTTGCGTCGAGAGTTGCGTGAGTTGGGGTGCATCGTGGGCGATTCGCGATGTCAGATTGTGCCCCTGATCGTGGGTGAGGCGCGGCGAGCGGTGGCGCTTTCGCGCCGCCTGGAGGAACACGGCTTGCTGGTCCCAGCGATTCGCCCGCCCTCCGTGCCCGAAGGAGGCGCGCGACTGCGCATCAGCGTCACTGCTGGGCACACGGAAAATGATGTGATACAGCTCCTAGCGGCCTTGCGAGAAACCATGCCGTTGCCGTCCTAAACCACCTACTATTGGCCGCTGGCGATTTCCCCCTCTCTCTGACCAACATCGCTGACTCGCGCCTCCCCTTGCAACCTGCGTAATCGCTACCCTCCACGCGGCATGGCACGATTTCTCGCGGAAAGATTGAAGATCGCTCTGCCCCTATCTCAGCTGCGAAGCGTAGAATCGAGAGGGTGAACGAACGAGAGGAGGCCACCTATGAATCGGCGATTGGTCTCGTTCCTGATTGCAGTCATGATCGTGCTGGGTGGGCTGTCGGGTTGCCGCTGCCCGAATAACAATCGTGTTGGGTACGTCCCTCCGCCTCCCGGGACTGGGACGTGCGATCGCTGCGCCGCCAATGGCCCATTGCCGCCGCGCTATGTGCCCAACACGGGTCCGGTCCCAGCCGGTCCCGCGCCAGTCGCGGTGCCGTTTTCGCCGGGCGCTGTGCCGCCTCCTCCGGGGCCGGCAGCGATCCCGAGTTCAGGAATCCAGCAAAATAACTACATTGCTCCGGGATCATCGCCGGCACCCTCGCCGCCCGTCAGTGCTCCAGGGGCTTATCTGGAGCAACCCGAACCCGCGGCATCGAACTCAGGATCGCCGATGCCCAGTGATACGCGCTCGTACACGCCGCAGACGCAAGAACCGCCGCCCGCGCGCGACGACCGCAACGCCAGTCCGGCGATGCCCGTGGACATCCCGCAATTCGCTATGGTCAAAGCCAATATCGCCAGCGGGCAGGAGCCGTTCTCCGGCGGAGTCGCCTGGCTGAAATCTCATGGCTATCGAGCGGTGTTGCATATCCGAGCGCCCGGGGAGGATGACAGCGCCGCGCGTCGCGCCTACGAGCAAAGCGGATTGCGTTATGTGAGCCTGGAGGTTTCGCCGCAGACGCTATCGCGAGCAATTGTCGATCAATTCAATCAGCTGGTTGCGGACGCCAACAATCTGCCGCTGTTCGTGTACGATAAAGACGGATCGCTGGCGGGCGGATTGTGGTACTTGTATTTCCGTTTGGTGGATCGAGCGACGGAAGAGAAAGCGCGAACGGAGGCGGAACGCCTCGGCTTCAGGCAGGAGCGCAGCGACGCCCATCTCAAGATGTGGCTTGCCGTGCAGAACTTGCTGAAGGACCTCAAGCCTTGAGCTGATGAGCCGCGACGGTAAGGGAGCGGTTTGATTTATCGTTTCGCGCGATACGATAAATCAAACCGCTCCCTTACCGTCGCGGCTCCGCGACATGGGCGGCTCCGCGACTTGGAAGGGAATCATCATGACCCAATCGCGCTCCTCCGCGTTCGGTTCGAGCTTTCCGTTGACGTCGCCATTGTACCCTTCGGCGGTGTACACGCTGCCGGACCTCGACGCGCTGGATCGCATCCTCGATGCCAAGGAAGCCGGCTTCATCTATGCCCGCGACGCCCACCCCAACGCTCGGCTGCTGGCTGATCGATTAGCGGAGTTGGAAGGGGCGAAATGGGCGATTGTTACCGGTTCCGGCATGGCCGCCGTCAGCGCTCTCGTCTTGGCGAACGTGGAGAAAGGCCAGCGCGTCCTCGCCAGCCATCGGCTCTATGGCCGCACCACGCAGTTATTCCTGCAAGAGCTGCCGCGTCTGGGCGTGCAAGTGGCTTTTGTGGACATTAGCGATCCGGATGAAGTACAGCGCGCACTGCAAACCCCGGCGCGGTTGTTGTTCGTGGAAACGATGTCCAATCCGCTGTTGCGGCTCGCCGACCTGGAGATGCTGGCACGCTTAGCCCACGATGCGAATTGCCTACTGGTGGTGGATAACACGTTTGCCACGCCGGTGCTCGTTCGGCCGCTGGATCTCGGCGCCGATTTCGTTGTGGAGAGCATCACCAAGATGATCGGCGGCCACAGCGATGTGACGCTCGGCCTGGTGTGCGCCAACAACGACAAACAGGCAGAGCTAAGCCAGGTCAGTAGTATCTGGGGCTTCTCGTCGAGTCCGTTCGATTGCTGGCTGGCCGAACGCGGCCTTGATACCCTGCCGCTGCGCATGAAGACGGCGAGCGCCAACGCCGCGGCCCTTGCTGATTGGCTCGCCGAGCAGCCGGGCGTCGCGCGCGTAATCTATCCCGGACGCCCCGATCATCCCGATCACGAATTGGCGGGGCGGCTGCTGCATGGCTTCTTCGGGAACATGCTCTGTTTCGATCTCGCTGGAGGGCGCGAGGCTGTTAACCGCTTCATGCACCAAGCTCCCGGCATCCCCTTCAGCCCCTCGCTCGGCCATACCACGACCACATGTAGCCATCCTGCCACAACCTCGCACCGCTATGTCAGTCCCGCCGAGAGAGAGCGCCAAGGCATCACGGATGGCCTGGTGCGCTTATCGGTCGGCGTCGAGGAGTTGTCGCTCATCCAGAGCGAGATGGCGAAGGGCTTGAGCCGAGGATAGGGGTTAGTCATCGTTCTCCAGCGGACGTTTGACCGATGGGTCGCCGGCTTCCAGGCGTTTTAGTTGTTTGCGGAAATACACTCGTTTCGGGTCCAGTTCGATGGCGCGCTTCTGCATGGCGATCGCCCTCTCTTTATCGCCGCGCTGAAAGTGTACCTCGGCGAGGGTATCGTGATAGCCAGCGTGTGTCGGCACTAGCTCGATAGCCTTTTGCGCGTGTTCGAGCGCCTTGTCGAGATTACGGCGACTGCACGCCGAAATCCACGCGACTTCGTTGTGGGCCGACGCGCAGCGCGGAAAATCGCGGCACACTTTCTCGTAAGCGGCATAATAGCGATTAAAGAGGTCCGTTGATTCTTTCTTGTAGCCGCGCCGCTCCAATTCCGGCACCAACATGAGGGGCAGATCGACGAAACCGGGCGAAGCGGCAAAACCGAGGTCAATCTGTTTGAGCGCCTCATCGAGTTTGCCCGCGGCGAGCAGTCCGGCTGCCCGAAATTGGTGGATTTGCGCCGGCACATTGACGTAGGCTGCGTTTACGATGAAGTTGATGTTGGAATTGAGACAGAGCAAGATCGACTGCTCAATTCCCTCCGCTCCATGGAGATAATCTTTGCGGGCAATGGCCGCGTGGGCGAAGCGACGGATCGCCGGGGCCGAATTTAGGGAATTCGGCTCACTCACACGCAGCAGCAACTCGGTCTCGCGCAGAGCCGCCTTCTCGTGCCCGCGCTTGGCCAGGGCATTGAGAAACCCCTTGCGCGCCTCCGCGCCGGCGAAGGGGAGCCAGTGCGCTTGTTCGATCAGCTTTTTCCCTTCCTTTTCTTGGCCGGCGTGGACGAGGGCATCCCCCGCGAGAAAAAGCGGCAACGGGTCGTAGGGACCCCCGGCCTCCGTTTCGGAATTCTGCCGTTTGACGCGCGCGTTTCCGGCGAGCAACTGTTGCTCCCAGGCCTGACGATAGCGTTCGGCTGCTTTCGCCCATTGTTTTTTCGCGGCCAAGAGATCACCCATACGGAGTAAAGCATCGCGGCTTTTCGTTTTTTCGAGCAGAGAGAAAGCGAGGTCATCGAGTCCGGCGAGGAGGGCGCCCTCTGCTAGGCTTTGCCTCCATGCCTGCATCTGCCCCATCGGGACATTATCCGATGGCACAGGCTCGCGATAACCCGGATCGTTCTCGATCCATTTTTTTACATCCTTGGCCACGGCTTTGCCCTCCAGCAGCTGGCGCAGGCGCTTCATCACTGCTGCCGGCGTTTCGTCCTTGAATTGTCGCCGCAGGATGGTCCACCACACTTCGGCCGTCTTCGCATGTTGGGGGAAGAGTGCGGCGAAATAGCGATGCTCGCCGTCTTCCCTCCAGAGTTTACTGCCGTCTTTTGGAGGCGCGACACTCAGCGCCTTGACCGCGTGCGTAAACGCCCGGTCCCTCAGACCCGCGCGCATTTCCTCCGTGAGCAAATTCTCGACCCATCCAGGATCAATTTCATCTTTTATGCGCTCGGCGTAGCGGTCGAACAATGCCTCCCCTTCCTTCTCACCCAGAAAACAGAGCAGCCGCGCGCGGGCCAAGTAGAGATTAGGATTGTCCCAATGATCGTCACTGGAAGGGATCTCGTCCTTCTCGGCCAAGCCGAGCGCCGCGCCGAATTCGAGCCGGGCGCGCAGAATATCGAACAGTACATCGCGGTGTTTGGGCACGGTCCGTAGCATATCCAGTCCCTCGGCCGGTCGATCGTTGAGCAGCAATCCTTTGGCCGGCATGAGCGGTTGCGCCCTATTTCCGACAAATCTGCCCAACTCATGCACGGCATTCTCGAATTCCTTCTGCTTTCCTGCCAGTCGCGCGAAGGCGGCGCGGAAAGCCCATCTCTCGGCCGTGTTATCCACTCGTTCCTTGTCCGATTTCTCCGCCAACGCTTTGTGCGAAATCTCCGCCAACGCTCTCCAATCGCCCAATTCAACGAGGATGTCTTCGAGAAGATCCGGGCGGCCGCACTTCTGGGCCTCGTTGCGCGCTGCGACAAGATCGCCGTTGGCCCGATGGAGATAGACGAGCGTTTCCGCGAGCCATTTGTCCTCCGGATGAGCGTTCCGCCGCGCGGTAAAGTGGGCGATGCGTTCGGGTAGTTTGCCGCGCAGCAGCCAATAGGCGGCGTATTGATTGTGGCTGACGAATTTGCCTTCGTGGCTAACTTCCAGCAGATGTTGGAAAAACTCGTGCTTGTCCTCGGTCACGGCGAGGAAAAACGCGGCGGGCAATCGGTTGGCGATCGCATCGCCCAGCATGTTGCGTTGATTCGCATCCGTTTCGGCGGCAGCGATTTTCAGGACGGCCCGCAGTCCGGCATCCCCGCTGTCGAGCAGTTTGTGGAGCACCTCGATGCGCGGTATGCCCGCACTGGATTGATAGGCGCGGATGAGCGCGACGATGTTGGCCGGGGTATCGGGATAAATGCCCCAGCGGAATTTGTCCAGAAGCTCACGGGCGCGGCGGACTACTTCCCGATCGACGCTATTTGCCGCTTTCTCCAGGCTGGACTCGGCGGCGGCGCCGGCTTGCCATAATTTCTTCGAGGCGTTCTCGCGCACCTTAAAGTCGTTATCGCCCAGCTGCTCCACCCATTGAGCGATTTGTTTCGGCGTTGGCTTTTGCTTGGAGGTATCGGCAACGGAGTCGAGGATCGCCAGGAGCAGAAACAAAGCGGCGAGTAGGAATCGATGAAGGTAGGACAGCACAGCGGCCTCCTTTGCAGGGAGCAGGATCTCGAAGGAACCTCGCTGTTGCAATCGTAACGGCCCGCCGCGCCGGCGGACAAGACAAATCTGATAGCGATCCCAACGGCATCTGTCGGTGGATACGCTGGACAGTTGCGTCGGGTTGTCTACAATCTCTTATTCGGGATGGCTCTCGACCCGACTCGAGCTTGGGAATGCTTGCGACCCGCTCCATCTTCTTTGAGATTGAACTACCCAACGCCACGACGTGGTTCTATTTCTCGGCGTTGCTGGCGGTCGCCTTGTTTTTCAAGTTCAACCGTTTGCTCAGCATCCGAAATGGCGATGTGCTATCGCTTTTTTTGCCGATGCCGGGTTTTCTGCTGTTGGCCCAGCCCGACGTTAGCTCGTTCTGGGGCTATTTGTGGTTGCTGGGGGCGTCGGGCTATTTCCTGTTGCGCTGCCTGTTCGATCTCGCTTTGCTACGGCGGCCGGCCTTGAGTCCGAACCTGAACTTCGGCGGTCTGGTCTGGTTGGCCGGCGCGCTGTTCGTCAGCCTCATCGCCGTGGCCGTCCGCCATCCCAATGCTCAAGCCAAACCTGAACAGGAGTCGTCCAAGCAGCGGGAGTCCGCTTCGGGAGCGATCGAACCCGTGCGGCGCCAGGTTGAAAAAGTCATCCTGGAGCAGGCGCCCGCCGAGGTGGACCAAGAATCGGTGGGTTTGTGGGTCGAGCGCGGTCTGACGGTACTGTGCCATCTGTCCATCGCCGTCGGCTTGATCCTGATTGGCTGGCTGCACTTCGAGGATTTGCACGCGGGCATGGCGGCCGCCACCTTCTACCTGCTCTTGCCATACACCTATCTGCT
>DASRBG010000200.1:0-36768 GCA_035653735.1 Gemmataceae bacterium | reverse complement strand
GGATCTCGACCTGGTTGCGTTCGGGGAGGCGAAGACGGCAATTATGGTGTGGTGTGTTCATACGATTGCTTTAGCGCCTTCCAGATGGAACGTCGAGCCGTAGGGACAAAAAATTCACACGCTCTCTGTTTGGGAACCGATTCCGCGAAACTCTGTTTCGCATCTGATATCCCGCGTAATCGAGGGGGGCGCGAAACAGAGTTTCGCGGAAGGCGTTCCCAAACAGAGTTTTGGGAACCAGGTTTTCCCTTCCTCTTATCATCTTCTCTCTTTCTTCGCTTGGCGTCCTTGGCGGCTTGGCGGTTCATTTCGTTTGAGCCTCATTAGAATAACGGTATGCGTACTGGTTCCTTGATCCAACGAGACGTTTCATGAACCCCTTCGGTTTTCTGCGTGTCGCAGCCGCCACGCCGCTTGTGCGCGTCGCCGATTGTGCCTTCAATGTCGAGCACATCCTCGCTCTGATGCGGCGAGCCGAGCGCGAGCACGTCCATGTCCTCGTCTTCCCGGAGTTGGCGATCACCGGCTATACCTGCGGCGATTTGTTTCATCAACCCGTCCTGCAACGCGGCGCCGCCCTTGGGCTGGAGCATCTCGCCAAGGAAAGCGGCAGCGTCTTCTCCGGTTTAGCCATCGTCGGCTTGCCGTTGGCCGTTGATGACATGGTGTTTAACAGCGCCGCCGTGCTGCATCAGGGGCGAATTCTCGGCGTCGTGCCCAAGTCGTTTCTGCCCAATTACAAGGAGTTTTATGAGGCCCGCTGGTTCGCCCCGGCGATCAAGGCGAACCGCCGCGAAGTCGAAATCGGCGGGCAAACGGTCTCCTTCGGCGCGGATCAGTTGTTCGCGGCCGAGGATTGGGAAGGGCTGATTGTAGGCGTGGAAATCTGCGAGGATCTCTGGGTGCCGGTGCCGCCCAGCGCCGTGCAAGCGCTGGCCGGCGCTACCGTGCTCGTCAATCTGTCGGCCAGCAACGAGACCATCGGCAAGGCGACGTATCGCCGCCAGCTTGTCCTCAGCCAGTCGGGGCGATGCATCGCGGCCTACATCTACACTTCCAACGGCGTCGGCGAATCGACCACGGACGTTGTTTTCGGCGGCCATTGCCTCATCGCCGAGAACGGCACCATGTTGGCCGAGTCGCGCCGCTTCCTTCGCGAAGACGCCCTGCTTGTCGCCGATGTGGATCTCGACCGCCTCCGCGTCGATCGCCAGCGCACTAACAGCTTCCTCGATCCCCGGCTATACTCCGGCGAGCGGGGTTGCGTTAGCGCCCCGAGATCGCTCTCTCGGGGCGCTGACGCAACCCCGCTCGCCTTTGCTCGCTCGACCTTCACGCTTGGCGAGCAACCAATCCCCACGGACCTGCGCCGGCTGGTCGAAGCGCATCCGTTTGTACCGCAGGGACAAGAGCAACTGCGCGACCGCTGCGAGGAAATCTTTCACATCCAGGTCGCCGGATTGGCCAAGCGTCTGGAACATATCGGCTCGCCGCCCGCGGCCATCGGCATCTCCGGCGGACTCGATTCGACGCTCGCCCTCCTGGTGGCGTGCAAGACGATGGACACGCTGGCCGTGCCGCGGCAGCGGATACTCGCCTTCACCATGCCGGGCTTCGGCACCAGCAATCGTACCCGCGACAACGCCCGCGCCTTGATGCGCCAGCTCGGCGTCACTGCGCGTGAAATCGATATTCGCCCTCTTTGCCTTGAGGAAATGCGCGTCCTGGGCCATCGTCCGTTCGGCATCGACCTGGCCGGCTTGAGCGTCGAGGAGCTGACCGAGCGCCTGCGCCGCATCCCGCCCGAGAAACGGCACGATCTCGTCTTCGAGAACGTGCAGGCGCGGATGCGAACCAGTTTGCTGATGAACAGCGGATTCGTCATCGGCACCGGCGACGTGTCCGAGGCGGCCCTGGGCTGGTCCACCTACAATGGCGATCATATGAGCATGTATAACCCCAACAGCAGCATTCCCAAAACGTTGGTGAAATTCCTGGTCGATTGGGCGGCGCGCAACGAATTCGAGGGCGAAGCTCAGCGGACCTTGCTCGACATTGTTGACACGCTTATTTCGCCGGAGCTGCTGCCGGCCGGCGCGGACGACCAGCCGGCCCAAGCGACCGAGGTGACAATCGGACCCTATGAGGTGCTCGATTTCTTCCTGTTCCATTTTCTCCGCTACGGCGCGCCGCCGGAGAAGATCCTCTTCCTCGCCGAACGCGCCCGGTTCCATCGTTCCTACAGCGCCGCGGAATTGCGCGGCTGGCTCAAGGAGTTCATCCGTCGCTTCTTCGCCAACCAGTTCAAACGCTCATGCGTGCCGGACGGCCCCAAGGTCGGCACCATCAGTCTCTCGCCGCGCGGCGACTGGCGCATGCCCAGTGATGCCCAGGCGTCGTTGTGGCTGAAGTGGGCGGAAGCTGAAGACGCCTGATGCTGCGACGCCGTGCTCTCTTATTCAGGCATTGTTCATTGGGGGTCAAGGCTTGTTGCCCTTGGGTTGGGGAGCAATCAATGGTGATGGCGGGAGTTCCGTGTTCTCCTTATCGAGAATGGTAGGAAACGCTCTCGTGCCATCGGGCCTCCGGTAGGGGAAGATTTCTGGTCCGCACCATCGTTTCAACATGATGATGAGGGCTTTCGGATTACTTCCCTTTTCGGTGGTGAAGCCGCCCGGCCTTTTCGGCTCGTCTACTCCCCCGCCGTAACACAGCCGTAGGGTGTCGCCCTCCAGCGAGTAGATGCCCTCAATCGTCGTCGTACTCATCGCCAGATCGAAGGCCTTGGGCTTAGCGGTCGGATCCAAATACAGGCCACCCTGCATTTCAAAGTCGCTGCCCTGTAAGCACGCCCTCTTCCCATCAACCATGAACACGAGCGCCGACTTGGAACGCCTACCGGCTTGTTCTACCCAGACGGTGGACCAAATTCCTTGAAGCCGTTCCAAGTCGGTCTTCGCGGTGTCGGCCTTCTTTGCGCGGCCGGGAGAGGAATCCCTGCTTTTCGGCTCCGTTTCGTTCTGCCGCTTGTAGACCATCAGTGTCCTGCCATCACCGGATGTGGTCGAGAAGTCCGTTGGCCGATCCTTACTCGTCTTGGCCACCTCTGGCGTCAATGCCTTGCTCTGACACCACGTCAGAGTGTCGCCATCGAGTTTGTAAATCCCCAGGTATATCCCGCTCTCATACCTCACGCCAACGGCATCTAACGATTTCGGCTTCGTGCGAGCGTTCAGCTTCAAAATGGCTTCGGTCCACTTCTCCATCTCCTCGCCGAATCTCTCGATCACCTTTTCTGGAGACTCCCCTGCCATGTCCGCCCACAACATCCTCTTCTCCATCTCTTCCCCGAATGTCTCGACTAGCTTTGCCTTGTCCTTGAACACCGTTTTGCTAACCAGTTTGCCGTCCGCCTCTTCGATAACCAGCAGGGCGTCCTTGGACCAGGGCTGCTCCGGCCGGTCCTTCCCATCGCATTTGCACGAGATCAGCCGCCACTTCCCGAGAAGTTGATCCTTGTCGCTCTTGGCAACCTCTTTGTTGGGAGCGACGACCTCGGCCTTCTTGTCCTCCTTCTGCTGTCCCGTCGTCCTTCCATAGCCGAGCAGTCCGACTCCGACGCCGACCATGATTGCCAGCATCGCCATCGTGACCGGCATCAGGTTCTTCAGTTTCGTCCTGAACATGGTTCTCAGCACCCCTTCCATGAGAGCGGCAACCTTGGCCGGGACCACCCCGGCGACTGCCGCCTGCCCCGCGGCAACTAGTGTTGCGGCCTTGACTGTGGAACTCATCAGCGATGTCGGCACCGCAGCCGATACCGCATTCTGCGAGACCATCACTGCTAGCGAGCCAGCCGATAGAGCCACGCCACGGTTCGCCAGCCGCTTCGCCAGCATCTTTCGGCCTCGGGCGAGCCGACCGGCCAGTGTCCCTTGCGGCCAGCCGAGTTGCTGTGCCGCCTCCTTGATCGGTTTCCCTTCCAAATCGCAAAGCAGGATCGGGAGCCGGTAATTCTCGGGCAGGCCGTTCAGTTCTTGGTCGAGCAGGGGTTGAAGATCACGCCATCGGTCTTGCTGAACTGCTTCGGGTTCGGGCATGTCCGTCACCTGCTTCTCTCGCCCCCGCCGCTTCGTTATTGTCGCTTTCACTTTCATGGCAGTGCGCAGAGCGACTCCGTGCAACCAGTTGGCGACCCTCTCCCTCGGCCGAACGGACGCTGCTTTGCGGGCAAGAACCAGAAAAGTCGCTTGAAAGGCGTCCTCGGCATCATGATGGTTGCCGATGACACGGCGGCAGACGCCAAAGACCATCGGGCCGTGGCGATGGACAAGTGCCTCAAAAGCCGCTTCGTCCTTGTGGTCGATGAAGGATGCTAGCAGTTGCCCATCCGTCCAGCCTGCTCCATCCTGCCGTAACATGACCCGGCGAAGATGTCGCATCACTGTGTCCATTTTAGTCGTCGCCATAGCTGCCCTCCGTGGCCGGTCGCTTGACCTCTACCCTTTATTGCCCGGCCAGAGCCGATTTTATACACTTTCTTGCTTTGACGCTCCAGTTGGGGGACTACTGAACCGAGCTGCTACTTGAGCATCGGGAACGCCGTTGGCGAGTGCATCCGTTTCCCAGCGACGCCCAGGCGGCGCTGTGGTTACAATGGGCGGAATGCGGAGGCACTTGACGATGCCGAAAACCCTCGTTTTTGATCTTAATCCTCGCGTTGAGACCGTGATGTGAAGGAGATCGGAGAGTGAATTCCTATCGGGGCGGGGCCTGCGAGCAGCTTGTCAGGCACAGGTTTCAGGAGCAGTTCCGGACAGCGCCGGCTCTCGTGGTCCGCGCTCCAGGCCGTGTCAATCTCATCGGCGAGCACACCGACTACAACGATGGTTTCGTGCTGCCTTTGGCCATCAATCGGGCTGTGTGGATTGCCTTGCGTCCGCGCACGGATCGGCATGTGTTGGTTCATTCTCTTGACTTCGACGGCTCGACGGCATTTACTCTCGATGAATTGACACGAGGTGCCGGCGGTTGGCCGGAGTATGTCAAAGGCGTCGCGTGGGTGCTGCAACAGGCCGGCCACGGACTGCGCGGCTGGGAAGGGGTGATCGCGGGGGATGTGCCGGTCGGGGCCGGCTTGTCTTCTTCGGCGGCGTTGGAGCTGGCCGTTGCACGCGCGTTCGCGGCCGTATCGGAATTGCCCTGGGATGCGGCGAGGATGGCGCGGCTGGGACAGCGGGCGGAGAACGAATGGGTCGGCGTGCGCTGCGGCATCATGGATCAGATGATCTCCGCCGCGGGTCGCGCCGGACATGCTCTGCTCATCGACTGCCGATCGCTCGACATCGAGGCGGTGCCATTTCCTCCGGGCACCACCGTCGTGGTGCTGGATACGGCCACGCGGCGCGGCTTGGTCGATTCGGCGTACAACGAACGTCGCGGCCAGTGTGAAGCCGCCGCTCGCGCCTTCGGCGTCTCTGCTTTGCGTGACTTATCCGTGCCGCGCTTCCAGGCCGAGTGTGGGCAGCTTGACGAAGTGACGCGCCCTAGAGCGAGGCATGTGGTCACGGAGAACGAGCGCACGCTGCAAGCGGCCGAGGCGATGCGGCGCGGGGATGCGGCCGCCCTGGGCCAACTCATGAACGCCAGCCACGAAAGTCTGCGCGACGACTTCGCCGTATCGAGCCGCGAGCTGGATATTATGGTGGACTGCGGCCGAGCGCACCCGGCGTGCCTGGGCATCCGGATGACCGGCGCCGGCTTCGGCGGCTGCGCCGTCGCCCTTATCCACACTGAACAGGCCGAATCGTTTACCAGAAGCACAGCGGCGAGCTATGAGTCGGCAACGGGGATAAAGCCGGTCCTTTACGTATGCACGGCAACCGAGGGGGCGGAGGTGGTTTTGTGAAAGTCGGCAGAATTCATGTATTGATTTGATAGATTGAGACAACGGCGATGAATCGAGGCAATCGATTATCTAGGCATGTGGTCATGATTGTCCGAGCCGCGCACGCAGCGCAGCGGAGTAAGCGGTTGCCACCCTGCCGCTTACTCCGCTGCGCTGCGTGCGCGGCTCGGACGAAAATGGGGAGAAATGGACAAGTTGAGGACGCATAAGGATCCTCTTCGCCATTTTCCAGACATCGACTGCGATTCGCATCTTCCTTCTCTTCGCGCTCACCAGAGGACCCCACCCGGACATCCTCTCCAAGTTTCACGGAAAAAAAGTCTCAGGACTAAAGTTCGCGCGTCCGTCCTGCCGATAGGAATGCTGCTCCCCACCAGATAGAGCCAGTAGATGGACGGGAGATCGTTCGGCCGAGCGGCAAGGAAGCCTCGCGGGACGGGGCGGCCTCGCTCGGTCGTGGGCAACCCATGTACCTGCCGAGGGACAGCGCTGTGAACCAGAACGCCATGCCCCGCCCTCGCAATGGGCCCCGTCGCTAACGTGTCGTCGCCGCGCCGCTCCCTCCGAGGAGCATCGCCCGCGAACTACTCTTGCGCGGTCCAATAACCTTACTGTGCTTCCGTATCCGGAACGCGCGCTCCGTAAAACCGAGGCGTCGCGCCGTTGACCCTAGGTCTGGCCGGTGTCTGTCATGTTGCCGTGTAGGTCCGCCACAACCCCAACTAGGATGCCCCCTGCATGTTCTTCTTCTCACGGAAACGACAGGAAAAGAAACTGCGCCGGCAGAGCCGGCAACCCCTGACGCTGGAAGTGCTCGAAGACCGCGCGCTTCTCAGTACCACGCCCACCACCGTCCTCGATCTCAATGGTCTCTCGGTTGACCAGACGAAATACAGCTCGACGGACATTCTGGTGCGTTTCCAGGAGACCCCCGGCAAGGCGGGCGGGCCGGCCATTGTATCGGGAACCACGCTCGGCAGTGCCTTGCCGTTGACCAACGGCTTCTACCAGATCGATCTGGGCAAGGGCATGACGGTGGCGAAGGCCCTGTCGGCCTACAAGGCCGAGAAGGGCGTGCTCGATGCCGAACCGGACTACGAGCTGACGGTCTCCTCTGTCCCCAATGATCCGCTCTTGAGCCAGCAATGGTCGTTGAATAACACCGGCCAAAGCGGCGGCAAGGCGGGCGCCGACATCCACGCCGAACAAGCCTGGAGCGTCACCAACAGCAGTCCCAACGTCGTCGTCGCCGTCCTGGACACCGGCATCGATTACGACCAGCCCGACCTCTACGACAACATCTGGATCAACCAGGGCGAAATCCCCGACTACTGGTACACCAAGTCCAGTCCAAGCAGCGGCTACAACAAGATCGTCTACAAGTCGCAGATCAAGACGGCTACGCCGGGGGTTATCACATTCCGAGACCTCAATAATTGGGTAAACAAGGGCCTCGTCTGGGACAACAACGGCGACGGCCACATCGACGCCGGCGATTTGCTCCGGTCCATCAAGCAGGGCGGCTGGATGTCCGGCAGCAGCACCAAGGACGGCGATTCGGCGCACCCCAACGACCTGTTCGGCTGGAACTTCGTCAGCAATAACAACAATCCCATGGACGACAATGGCCACGGCACCAATGTCGCGGGCATTCTGGGGGCGGTCGGCAACAATGGCGCCGGCGTGGCCGGCGTCGATTGGAACGTGCAGATCATGCCGGTGAAATTCATCGGCGCCAACGGCTACGGCAGCGTCAGCAGCTTCATCGATGCCCTCGATTACGCCGTACAGCATGGGGCCAAGATCACCAACAACAGCTGGGAAGGAGCGCCCTATAGCCAGCCCCTCTACAATGCCTTCCTCAATGCCGAGCAGCATGGCGTGATCGCGGTGGCGGCCGCGGGCAATGAGGGTGCCAACAACGATACCAACACGGATTACCCGGCCAGCTTCAGCACCAGCCTGAACAATGTCGTGACGGTGGCGGCCACCACCAACACCGATCAACTCGCCTCGTTCTCCAACTACGGCGTCAATAGCGTCGATCTGGCCGCGCCCGGCGTCAACATCCTTAGCACCTTGCCCAACGGCAGGTACGGGGCCATGAGCGGCACCTCGATGGCCACGCCGGAAGTTACCGGAGCCTTGGCCCTGGTCTGGGGCCAGCATCCCAACTGGAGCTATACCCAGGTCATCGACCAGGTGCTCAATACCACGGACAAGCTGGCGAGCTTGCAGGGCAAGGTCAAGACCGGCGGTCGGCTCGATCTCGCCGCCGCTGTCGGCTGGAACCTGTCCACGCAGACGAGGCCGGAGATCACCAGCGTCAAGCCAGAGGGTTCGACCAGTAATACGATGGATCGCATCGTGCTGACGTTCAATGAGGCCATCGACGTCAGCTCCTTCTCGGCCTCAGCTGTTAGCTTGACTAAACCCAATGGCGACAAGATTCCGGTCAGCGTCCAAGTGGTCAGCAACTCGGGCGACCGGCAAATCGAACTGTGGTTCGCCAACCAGACGATGCTGGGCAATTACAAGCTGACCATCAATTCGAGCGTCCGTGACCTCCAGGGCGTCGCGATGTGGACCTATAACACCACGATCGTGCTCCAGGCCCCCAAGACCTATACCCACAGCACGGCAACGACGATTAAAGCACACGCCCTGACGACGTCCACGCTTTCGATGCCGTCCGGCACCATCGGCGATCTGACCGTAAAACTGAACATCAACTATCCGTATGACCGCGACCTCTACATCTATTTAATCTCGCCAACGGGCAAGACGATCGCCCTGGACTACAACCGCGGCGGCTGGTCGGCCAACTTCACCAACACGGTTTTCTCCCAGGACGCCAGCACTCCCATCGGCAATGGCAAAGCGCCCTTTTCCGGCACCTACCGCCCCGATGGCTCGTTGGACCAATTGACGGGAACCAGTTCCGGTGGCAGCTGGCGGCTGGCGGTCTACAACTCCGGAAGCAAGAGCGGTACGCTGCTTAACTGGTCGCTGACGGTCACGCCCGCCATTTCCGTCAGCAACGTCCCGACCAGCACCGCGACGAAGCCAGCCATAAGCACTCCTACCGCCGCGACCAAGACGTACGCCAACAGCACCGCGGAGACGGTTAAACCCAAGAGCTTGACCGTATCTTCGGTCTCGGTGCCGGCCGGCGCGAATGTGGGCAAGGTCGAAGTGCGGGTGAACGTCAAATATCCCGATGATCGCGATCTGTACGTCTATTTGATTTCGCCGACGGGCAAGACAATCGCCTTGGACTGTACTCGCGGCGGCTGGTCGGCCAACCTCACCAATACGGTTTTCTCCCAAGACGCCAGCACTCCCATCGGCAATGGCAAAGCGCCCTTTTCCGGCACCTACCGCCCCGATGGCTCGTTGGACCAATTGATCGGCAGCAAAGCCGGCGGCACCTGGCGGCTGGCGGTACGCAACTTCGGAACCCACTACGGCACTCTCGTCGATTGGTCGCTGATCCTTACACCGGCGGCTTAATTTACTGCGTGCTGCCTCAAGCAAGGCCCCCCTTGCCCTCTCGTTCCCACGCTCCGCGTGGGAACGCCCGTTGGCGACGCTCTGCGTCGCGTCTTATTCTTGCCCTCTCGTTCCCACGCTCCGCGTGGGAACGCCCGTTGGCGACGCTCCGCGTCGCGTCTTATTCTTGCCCTCTCATTCCCACGCTCCGCGTGGGAACGCCCGTTGGCGACGCTCCGCGTCGCGTCTTATTGCCCTCTCGTTCCCACGCTCCGCGTGGGAACGCCCGTTGGCGACGCTCCGCGTCGCGTCTTATTCTTCCGCGAAACGGGCCGCGGAGCGGCCGGACGTGCGTTCCCACGCGGAGCGTGGGAACGAGAGAAAGAATTCATATCATAGCGCACATTGCATCGCCCGATGCCCCTATTAGCACCTTTGAGGCATCGATACATGGAATCCGTCCGCGTACAGCTCGGCGAGCGCGGTTACGACATAGTTGTCACCAGCGGCGATGTCGCCGGCCTGGGTTCGTTTGCTCGAGAGCGCGCCAAGGGTGGCCGAGCGTTCGTCGTCACGGATGAACACGTGATCGAGCATGCGGATAAAGTGGCGGAGTCGCTCCGCGACTCCGGCTTTGACCCGCTCCTCGTATCGCTGCCGGCCGGCGAGTCCCAGAAGGCGCTGGCGACGGCTTCCGATCTGTACGATCAGCTCGCCGAGGCGCGGGCGGATCGCAAGACCTTGGTGGTACCGGTCGGCGGCGGCGTTATCGGCGATCTGGCCGGCTTCGCTGCCGCCACCTGGAACCGCGGACTACCCCTACTCATGGTGCCGACCACGCTGTTGGCGATGGTGGACAGCTCGGTCGGCGGCAAGGTCGGCATCAATCATCCGCGCGGCAAAAACTTGATCGGCGCTTTCCATCAGCCCATCGGCGTCTGGATCGATACGGGGTTTTTAAGCACCTTACCCGATCGTGAATATCGCAGTGGCTTGGCCGAGGTCGTGAAATATGGCGTCATCCTCGACGCCGAGTTTTTCGCTTATCTGGAACAGCACTCAGCGGCCATCCTGGCGCGCGATGCCCAGTGCATCCGCCATATCGTGGCCCGCAGTTGCCGGCTCAAGGCCGACGTGGTTGAGCGCGACGAGCGCGAAGAGACGGGGTTGCGGGCGATCTTGAACTATGGCCACACGTTCGCCCATGCCTTTGAGACCGTGGGCGGTTACGGCGCCTGGCTGCATGGCGAAGCGGTGGCGGCCGGCATGGTCTGCGCCAGCCGGCTCGCCGAGCGCCGCGGTCTCGTGGACGCTCGTGTCACCGAGCGGCAGCGCCGGCTGTTACACACGTTTACTTTGCCAATCGCGCCGGAACGCTGGCCGGTGGACGATCTGCTGGCGACGATGCACCGCGATAAGAAGGCCGTCGCCGGCCGGCTGCGTTTCGTGTTGCCCACGAGAATCGGTGAAGTGGCTCTGTTCGACGATGTGCCGGAAGAAGATGTGCGCCTGGTGTTGGAGAAGGCGCGCGATTAAGGGGTCTGTTCGTCAGGTCCGGCCTCAATACACCTCATACATGTGTTCGCCGCCGTGAGCCGGATTGCCAATAAGACAACGGTTGCGGAGATCCACAACCAGGTCGAGGTGCTCTAACGGCAACTGGCCGATCAGGACAGGCACGTCGTCGGGCGCTTCGAGGACATCCATCGTGCAAAATCGCCCTTGGATGGTGAGGCGCACCGCTTCGTACAGGTCGGCTTCGTCCTTGCCTTTGAAGTTCGTAATGCGTTTCGTGGCCGTGCGGTTGAGGCCAAGCTGCCGGATAAGTCGCGTTGGCAGCGTCAATAGGGTCGCGCCCGTGTCCACCAAAGCATCCGTGACGTTGAGCCGTCGAGCCTGCTCCGCCGGCATCAGACCTCGCTTGACAGCCCATAAATCTTCCAGATTTTCAATCATCGCTTCCGTGAGGACACGTCCCATAACGGATGACTCCATGATATTGACCCTCGCTATTCCCGCCTTGATGTCACCGCCTACATTGGATTCTAATCATTTTCCCTTCAGTCGGTCCAGCATCTTGTTTGCCATTTCCCGACCGTCCGAGTAGCTTATGCTCATACGTCTCCGCTCTTTTGACCGTGAGGACTGCATGGCCATTGTTGTGCCCGATTCCGTTCGCGACTTGTTGACCCTGTCCCTCGTGCCGGGTATCGGTCCGCGCTTGACTGCGGCTCTCCTGGAGCGCTTCGGCTCCCCCGCCGCGGCGCTGCGGGCCACCGTCGCCGAGTTGTCCTCCATCCCCTTCATCACGCCCCGTCTGGCCGAGAGCATCCAGCAAGCCATAGAGCGCTCCGATGCGGCCGCCGAGTTGGAGCGCATGGAGCGCCACGGCGTCCACCTGATCGCCCTGGGCAGTTCCGAGTATCCGTCCTCATTAGCGACAATAAACGATCCTCCTTATCTGTTGTACGTCCGTGGCACGGTAACGGCGGCCGACGCGAATGCCGTCGCGCTGGTTGGTTCCCGGCACTGTACCGACTACGGCCGGCGCATCGCTGCGCGGCTGTCAACCGGATTGGCTCGCGCCGGCGTCACGGTCGTTAGCGGGCTTGCTCGCGGCATCGACGCCGCGGCTCACCGCGCCGCCCTCGAAGCGGGTGGTCGCACGTTGGCTGTGTTGGCCGGCGGACTCTCGCGCATCTATCCGCCTGAACACGCCGACCTGGCCAGCGAAGTTGAGGCGTCGGGAGCCTTGATTACAGAATCGAAGATGGATCAGGAGCCGATCGCCGGATTATTTCCCGTTCGCAACCGCATCATCAGCGGGCTATCAAAGATTATCGTCCTCGTTGAGGCAGCGGAGAAGAGTGGAGCGCTCATCACGGCCAGCCACGCTGCCGACCAAGGACGCACCGTCATGGCCGTACCCGGTTCGGTCGAAGCGGCCTCCAGCGGCGGCACCAACGAGCTGATTCGCAAGGGCGCCATTCTGTGCCGCGGCGTCGAAGACATTCTCGAAGAGCTGCACGGCGTCTCGGCAATGACCGTGGCCGAGAAGAACGCCGCGTCCGTGCCCGCGCCGCCGAGTCCGCCGCCGGATCTGGACGAGAATCAGCGGCGCATCTGGGAGATGCTGACAGAGTCGTGTCATCTGGATCATCTGGTGCAGCGTCTGGGCCTGGCGGTGCCGCAGGTCAGCGGGGCACTGATGATGATGGAGATGAAGAAAGTCGTGCGCCGCCTGCCGGGCAACCGCTACGAGCGGTGTTGAGATTCGTGGGTAGAGCGCCGGATCGGCTCAAGTCAGGCTCTGCCTCCATATAGGACTGGCGGAGAACGTATCCTTTCAGATCCGGTCCAGCCCTCCGCGAAAGGCAACAGAAACTATGGCGGAGAAAAGTTAGAAGTAAAAGTCTATCTAGTAATAATTTGAGTGAACTGTTCCCCTAACGAAGCTGCATCGAGTCCGGCCCCCGCACCTCACGCCACTGGGTTACTCCCAAGCGCTCAGTCATCAGCAACTCAATAGCCTTCTTATTCAAGCGAACAGAGAGGGGAACACGGACAAAGAGTCCCGTTACTCCACTTGACCAATGGCCCGAGGTTACTTCTGCAATCTCGATTGCGTCTTTTCTAAAGATGAACACTTGCCAGTTACCATTCCCAATACGGTATGATCCCTCAACGAATGACATATTATCCTCCATGATTAGGTCATAGCTGATTTCACCTCGCAAGGGAGAAGAAGAAGGGGAAACTTTACACAACATTTTTTCTCACTGATGCTTAGGTCTGGTCTTGCACATTTACCTCAACAATACCTTTCCTCACTACGCCTCATTCCAACCGCCCCCTGCTGCGTTCACGTGCTTTCCGCAGCGCATCGAGCATCGCGGTTTCATCGCGGACCGCCTCGCGGACTTCATCGCGTCGCGCCGGCGGTGGTTCCGGTTTCGGTGCCGGCATCGCCAGGGACGGCCCGGAGCGCGGGCGCTTGCGTGAGAACCAGCCGGTGCGCTCGCGAGGCTGGCGGATCGTTTCGGCGGGGCGGCGCCTGCGGCGCGACAGCAGGCCGCTGCGGCGCTCGAACACTTCCAAGAGCAGCAAGACGACGGCGGCACTGAGCAGCCACGGGGCCAGGGAAACGAAGCGGACGTGGCGCGGCAATTCCTGCCAGATGCCGGCCAATTCCAGGCGCTCCTTGCCGCCGCTGGCGCGAGCCAGGTGCTCCAGCGTCGCCAGACCGCGGCCCTTCTCGGCCGGCGCGAACTCGGGCGAATAGGGCAAACACACCGGCGGCAGCGCCACCGGTTCGTGGCCCGGCACCGTCACCGTGGCCAGCACGGTCTCACGTCCTTGCAGCGCTCGTTCGAGATCGAGCGTGTCCGCTCCCGTCCAGCTGAGCGTTGTTCGCTGAATCGCCGGCGCCAGGCCGATGCGCGAACGCAGCAAGGTGACATGTGGCAGCTCCGTGAAGGGATCGCCCTCGCGCTCGGGGTCGAGGTGCAGGCGCACACGGTGCAGGCCGGTTTTCATATCTTGCGTCAGCAGCATTTCGGGCGGCAGGCGATTGACCGGGCCGGCGACCCAGCGCGCCAGGCTGGTGTACCAGTCGCCGACATCTTTCCACTTGGTGATGGGGCCGGCGTACTTGCCGTCGGCCTCGCCGGTGTAGCAGAGGACACGGCCGGAGCCGGACCGCCAGGCCGCTACCACCGGCGCGCGGTAATCGTCCAAGGTCCGCGTGGCCAGGGTCGCCCCGGAACGCAGGTAGCAGAGATTGTAACCGTCGATCGATTGCTTCAAGTCGAACGGCCGGCCCGTCAAAAGCGGCAAACCCGCCGTGGACTCGATCGGCGTGCGTTCGTCGAGAAACGTGTTGCGGGCGACGACAAAGGTTTCCTGTGCGAAAAGGCGAGGTAGTTCCTCCGGTTTGTCCGTGAAAAAAATACGGCCGTTGCCGCGCTTGGCGATGTCGCGGAGCAGTTCGGCATCCTTGTCCTTTTCTGTGCCGAGTCCGATGACGCTGATGGTAATGCCGGCCTTCTTGCATTTGTCGATTAATTCTTGATATTTGCCCGGCTCCTCGGAGTCGTTGGCGTCGGCGAACAAAAGGATATGGCGCGTGCCGGCCTTGGCTTTGAGGAGCATTTCCGCGGCCGCCTCCAGGGCGACATAAATGAAGATGCCTCCGCCCTCCGAACGAATGCTCAGAATGTCGCGCTTGACGGATTCCTTGTTCTTGACAGGGCCAAAGTCAGCGACGACGTGCGGCGCGGTATCCACGGCCAGGACGCCGAACTCGTCCATCGGCCCGAGCAATTCGAGCACCTGCGCGGCCCCCTCGTCGGCCAGATCCATTTTGACGCGCCCGCCGCCGACTGGCGCCGTCATGCTGCCGGAGCGATCCAGCGCCACCACCATCGCCACCGCCAATTTGCGATGCTCGTTACGCAGCTCCATCGACACGGGCAGAATCGGATCGATCGGCGATTTATAATAGCCACCCGTGCCATAGGAATTACGGCCACCCGTCATCATCAGTCCGGAGCCGGTCTCACGCACCCACACGGCCAGGTTGTCCATGCCGTCATTGCCGATCTTCTCGGCGGGCACATTTTCGAGCAGGACGGCGGAATAGTTCGACAACTCCTCCAGCGACCAGCGGCACGCTTCGGGGGTTTGCGCCTTAATCGGCAAGCGCCCCGCTTGTAGAAGACGGGCCAGGCCGGACGATTTGGACTCGGTGACATGCAGAATGGGCCGCGGTCCCTGGACGCCGACGAGGAATCGAGCGCGGTTGTTCTCCGGCACCGGATCATCGCCGCTGCCGAGCACCGTGAGCGTGTAGGACAGAGTGCTGGGATCGCCGGCGCGATCGCGGAAGGTCAGGCGATTGAGTCCGGATGCCAGACGCTCCTCACCGGCGCTAAGACGCTCATCGCCGCGGCGCATCTCAAAGGAGATGGTCTGCGCCGTCGGCGTTTGCACCCAGGCGGTAATGAGAAACGATTCGCCCGGCGCAACGGACGGCGGTGCCTCAACGCGGACAATGGCGAGATCGTTGGTCGTTGAACGCTGCAAAAATCGGTAATCGATGGCGATATTGCGTGCGGCGGCGTGAGCGGCGATAGTGGCCGGATCGCGGCCACTCCAACGGCCGTCAGACAGCACCAGCACCTTGCCCGGCGCATCGCGCGGAATCAGCGTCAGCGCCGTCTCCAGACCATCGGCGAGGTTCGAGGCGTCATCGCCGACCTCGCGGACGAATCCAGCAAACTGGCCGGATGCCGGCGGCTGCTCGACGGCGACGGTGCGGCCAAACGAGACAACGGCCAGGCGATCGTCCGGCCCCTTCGCCTTTTGCAAGAGATCGATGACTTCCTTCTGAAGAGCGGCGCTTCCGGGCGGCATCGATTGACTGCGATCGGCGACAACAACAATGGTGCCGGCCTGGCTCGGCAAACGCAGCACCGCCCCGCACAGGGCCAGGAGCAACAGCAGCAACGTCAGCCCGCGCAACACCAACAGCAACCGCGACGGCATCCGCCACAACCACAGCGATAAACCCAGTGGTATGGCAAGAAACAGCCAAATCGGATGAAGCAACATCACGGCTACTGACTCCAAGCGGAAGAGCTAACCACAGAGTCACAGAGAACACAGATAGGACTTACGCAGTTGGTGTTCGTTTGACTAGCAGCTGCGGACGAGTCGGGGGTGTAGGTTGATGAGGATGACCGCGCCACGCTGCACCGTTTTGGACTACCTCGACTTTTTGGCGGCCACCCCCAGACAGGTCCGTGCCGTCGTCCCCCTGGAAGGGTTCGGACTGGTGAAGGTATTCCGGATCGAGGCCCCAAACGGCGACACGGAATAGTGGGCCGCCAACGACCTGGCCATGGACGAAGCGACGCGGCTTTCGAACGCGGAACAGGCCTGGGGATCGAGGAGTACCATCGAGGGCTGAAGCAGGATGGCGGGGTGGAGCGGGCCCCGGTGCGTCACGCGGACGCGCAGCGCCACCACATCGGCTGCGCGTTGCGGGCGTTTGTAGGTCTGGAGTACCATCGCTACATCACCTGGATCAGTTGGTTCGAGGCGAAACTCCGGGTGATCCGTGAGGCGGCCAAGGCGTTCTTGACCAGCCCAGGCTATTGCCTCCCTGAAGCAACAACCGCGTAAGTCCTACCAGAATCAATCGTTCCGCTATGGCTGTTCTGCCGGAGTATCGCCTTCGACTTCCTTTTCCGACTCCTCGGGTGCATATTCCTCATAGACGACAAGCATAAACGGCCAATCTCCGAACACGCGCTCGATGATCGGCCGTACTTTCTTCCACGATAGCCCGCCGTAGCCCACACCGATGCGCGGCATCGCGATGCTCTCGGCGCCCTCCGTCTCGGCCAGCGCCCGCATCCGTGTCAGCGACTCCTCAATCGCCTCATAGCTGGCGCGAGCATGCCAGTATTTCTCTTGGGTGCCGAGGTTGAACACCCACGGCCGCTGCTCGTCTTTCCACAGCCAGGCGTCGCCGAGGTTGAATTGCCGCGGCTTGGCTTTACAGCGGCTGCGGTACTCTTCGTACATCTTGGGATAGCGCTCACGGAAGCCCTTGGCAATGCCGGCCCCCATCGATCCCTGGCAGTTACAGCCGTGAGCGAACGCCTGAACCTTGTAGGCGTTGGCAAACAAGTCGCCGCTTACCCATCGGATGGGCATACTTGCTCCTTATGCTTTACCGCCTGGATCGGCCGTGTTTTGGGGACGCAGCATGCTCACCAAGATTCCAACCACGCGCCCTAGCTCCGAGATCGGATACTCGCGGAGATCCAGCGACACCACATCTCCTTCGAGCCGCAGGAACTTCCACAGACTGCCTGTTGTCACGACCCCATAGACACAAGGGAGGTCGCGTCCCTTCCGCTGATTGAACAAGCGCGCGGCGACCATCTCGGCCATGCACTGACCCAAGCCGGATTTGAGGTTGTCGTTTTTGGCCTCGACCACCGTGACTACCGGCACTTCGATCGTCAGTTGCTCCGGGGACAAGCTGAGTAGATAATCGCAGGTCCCGTTGAGACCCTGACTGGGATCGACGGTGAATTCCACTCCCGAGAATAGACTAACTCGGCGCTGGACTTGCCGTCTCGCCTCCAACAGCACCGGGGCGATGATGAGTTCGGAGCGGGCTTTCTCGGTGCTGACGGCGACAGCGAGGGGAATGTTCTCGGATAGCGTCTGGGTCAGGAAATCGCTGACCGCCACCGGCGGGATGTGGGCGAAGTATTCCTCCGCCTCCGCGATCCGGAGCTGGAATCGCGCCTTGATCTCGTCGATGGAAAACTCACCATAGGGCACGGAACGCCTCCGCGAATCGCCTCAAAATGCTGAAACAACGGCTATACAGCTTTCCGCGCTCTATGATCGATTTTGGATAAGGCACTGTCAAGCTCACCGGCCGCGCTTCAGCCGATAAAACATCTCACGGACTTGCTCAATTTCATCGAGCGATGTCGCCTCGCTCGGAGTCGCGTCGCAACGGCTTCTTCGTATATTGTGCCGGAATGGACACGATCGGCTCATCCAGTTTTACATCCGCCCGGCGACGGCCGACGAGGCGGAGGTAGCCGAGATAGCGGCCGCGGTCCGTCTCCAGCGTCTGGATCTCCACCTTGTTATCGGGGCAGATCGTCTGGTGCCAGTCCAACCACAGTTTCCAACCGTCGGGCAGAGTGTCGGCCAATTGGATGTCCAGGATGCCGGTTTGCTCCCAGTGCCGCCGCCACCAGCCTGCCGAATGCAGGCACCATGCACAATCCTGGGCCAACCATTCCCGAAGGTGCTCCGGAACCGGACCTTCGATCTCTTGCATAAACCCGGCCCCGGCGATTCCCACCAGGCCGCCCGGCTTCACGAACCGAGCGAGGGTGTTCAGATACAAATCGTCCGTGCCGTAATAGGGGAACGAATCGATGCTCACGATGGCGTCGAAGAACTCCGCGGCGAACGGCAGCGACCGTGCATCGGCGCGGATCGGGAACACTCCGTCCTCGACGCCGGCATCCCGGATGCGCTGGAAGTTCTCGGAGGGGTTGAACCACAAGTCGGTCGCCCAGACCTGAACGCCGAACTCGCGGCGGAGGAAGATCGAGGATGCCGCTCGTCCGCAGCCGAGGTCCAGCACGCGCATGCCGGGCTGCAGCTCCAGCGCTTCGGCCAGCCACTCGGTCAGCCACAGGGAGTTAGCCCCGCCGCTAACGCTGGCGAGAATCCATTCGGGATGATAGCCGAACGTGCGGGGAAAGCGCTCAGAGATGAAGCGTTGGTCCACGGTTATGCACCCTATGAACTTCGAACCTAATGAACCGCCAAGGCGCCAAGAACGCCAAGACAAGAAAGAGAGAAGAAGAGAGAAAAAAGGGCAATAATACAGCATTTCAGTGATTCCTGATTTGCTCTTTGTATTTCTCTCTTTCTTGTCTTGGCGTTCTTGGCGCCTTGGCGGTTCATTCTGACAGTACCTCTTATTCGCCTAACCAATGCTCCTAGACACTACACGCCAGCCGATAAAGGATCTCGCTGGCCTGCTCGACTTCATCGAGCGGCACCCATTCATCGCAGGTGTGAGCGCGGGCGATGTCGCCGGGACCGAAGACTACCGCGGGAATGCCGGACTCGGCGATTGGAGCGGCGTCGGTGCCGTAGGGCACCGCTTCCACGTGATGCGTGCCGATCACGCTATCGATGGCCGCTCCCAGCCGGGCAACCAATTCTTCCGAACCGGCCGCGCTCAGGGCGGGAGCCGATAACCACGGCGCGGAGAACGAAAACGCAATCGATGGATCGACTTGCCGGCGCAAGTAATCCTGCAGATGCTCCAGGGCAATGGGAGCTTTCTCGCCCGGCAGCAATCGGCGATCGATTTCGATGCGGCACTGATCGGGCACGGTGTTGACACTGGTTCCGCCATCGATGCGGCCGACGCTTAACGTCGGTGGACCCAGCCGGGGATCGCTGCGCGAGGCGCGCAGCTCCTCGGCGTAGCGCTCGATGTGCGGCAACACGGCGGCCATGCGATAAATCGCATTGACTCCTTGTTCGGGTCGCGAGCTGTGGCAGGAGCGGCCGGCCGTCGTCAGGTCCCAGCGAACGGCCCCCTTATGGCTATCCACGATTCGTAACTGAGTCGGCTCGGCGACGATCGCGCCGAAAAGAGAAGGGAACCGTCCGCGTAGATTGGCCACTACGAGACGTTGCGCGCCGACGAATGTGAACTCCTCATCGACGGTGCAGGCCATGACGATGCGGGCCGCGCCTTTCGGTTTTTCGCGCACCAGACGTGCGAAGGCCGCGAGCATGGCCGCCATGCCGCCCTTTATGTCGCAGGCGCCGCGGCCAAAGAGCCGGCCGTTCTCGATGCGGGCTGCGAACGGCTCGATCGTCATGTTGTCCGTCGGCACCGTGTCCTGATGCGCCTCGAAGATTACGGTTGCTCGGACCCGCGGGACGCCGGTCCCACCAGCTGTAGCATCGCTCCAGGCGAGGATGTTGTCGCGCTGAGGGGCGATGGACTGACGCTCGAAAGGCACGCCAAGCGAGCGGAAGAAATCTTCGAGATAGGCTGTGACCCGATGCTCGTAGATGTCCGGTCCCGTCAGAGGCCGGCCCATTGGGTTGACGCTGGGCAGAGAGACGAGATCACGGAGCAGGCGCGTGGTTTCGTGCATGGATCAATCCCCGCCGTCGGAAGATCACAAGGTGACAAGGTGACAGGGTGACAAGGTGAAAAATAGAGATTCCTCATCACCTTGTCACCTTGTCACCTTGTCACCTTGTCATCTTGTCACCCTGTCACCCTGTCACCCTGTCACCGAAGGGGTGGTCTGCACGTACTTCTCGGCGGCGTTGGCCAGGTCGAGCAGAGCGGTGAGCGGGGGGAAGACGGAATGGCGATGGATACGGCCGATGCGTGTGGCGGCTTCGGCGAGGTTGACCAGGGCGGCCAACGAGGGAGCGTGTTTGCGGCCGCAATCCGCACAAACGGGAGCGGAGCTGCCGGCGAGAACAAGCTGGGTGCCGGCCGGAGCGGATATGGCTTGGCCGCACAAGCCGCAGGGTTCGTTGCTCATCTCGGCGCGGTACTCAAGCAGGAACTGCATCGGGGATGCTCGCCTTGGGGAAAATCACGAGTCGGGTTGCACATTCTCTACATCGGCCATACTCGAAGAAAAATCGCCCTCGCGGCGACGAAATGATATATTCGCGCCCCCAGGACCGCACGAATCTTCGCACCCCGTAATCCTTGCCGCGTTCGGCGATTGGTCAAGCAAATGCCGGAGGGAGAAGCCTGGCGGACCTGCCGGATTATACCGAGCCAGCCCGCGGCGCCAGCAAGAGCAGCCCTCGCTGACGCTTCGGGCTGTTCCTATAACAAAAACGATTGGTTTTCGGTTTTCGGTTTTCGGTAAAAAGCGTACCGAAAACCGAAAACTGATAACCGGAAGAGGACAATCGCATGAAAATTCATGAATATCAGGCTAAAGAACTGCTGGCGCGAGCGGGAGCGAAAATTCCGCGCGGCATCGTCGCCTCGTCGGCGGCGGAGGCGCAGCAGGCGTTCGATCAGCTTGGCGGCGGACCCGTGGTCATCAAGGCCCAGGTCCACGCTGGCGGGCGCGGCAAGGGACGCTTCAAAGACAGCGGCAAAGATTTCGGCGGCGTCAAATTCGTCACCAACCGCGCCGACGCTGCGACCGTAGCCGAGGTCATGCTCCGCTATCCGCTTGTCACCGCTCAGACCGGCGAAGCGGGCCAAAAAGTCTCGAAGCTGCTGATCGTCGAGGCATCAGCGAAAATCGTCCGTGAAGTCTACGTCGGCATGGTGCTCGATCGCGCCATTGGCGCGCCGGTGCTGATGGCCTGCGCCGAGGGCGGCGTCGAGATCGAGGAAGTTGCGGCACACAGTCCCGAAAAAATCCTCAAAACTATCGTCGAACCGGAGTTTGGCCTGCAACCGTTCCAGGCCCGCCGCGTCGCCTACGATCTCGGTTTCACCGGCGAGCAAGCGGCCCAGGCCGAGGCGATCATCACGGCCCTGGCGAAAGTGTATCTGGAGAAAGATTGCAGCCTTGCCGAGATCAATCCGTTGGCCGTCATGGACAACGGCGAAGTGTTGGCCGTCGATGCCAAGATGACCTTCGACGACAACGCCCTGTTCCGCCATCCCGACATCGCCGCCCTGCGCGACGAGGCCGAAGAGGATCCCGCTGAGCTTCGGGCCGGTCGATCCGGCCTGAGCTACATCAGTTTGACGGGCAACATCGGCTGCCTCGTAAATGGTGCCGGCCTGGCGATGTCCACGATGGACATTATCAAGTATCACGGTGGCGAGCCGGCCAATTTCCTCGATGTCGGCGGCGGTGCCAACAAGGACCAAGTGACCGAGGCGTTCCGCATTCTCCTGAGCGATCCGCGCGTCAAGGCGGTGCTGGTGAACATCTTCGGCGGCATCATGCAGTGCGACATCATCGCCGGGGCCATCCTCGCGGCGTTCAAGGAGGTTGGCTTCCATGTGCCGCTGGTGGTGCGTCTGGAAGGCACCAACGTCGAACTGGGCCGCAAAATGCTGGCGGAAAGCGGGCAGAACATCACCACGGCGAGCGGATTGACCGAGGCGGCGAAGAAGGTCGTCGCGGCGGCGAAGTGATACCACCTTTCGTAGAACGGATACGCGAGAGGAGCGATATGGCGACCGTCACCACGAAGAAATTGATGACCGCGGAAGAGTTCTACAAATGGGCCAACCACCCAGACAATCGCCACAAATATTGCGAACTCGAACGCGGGGAGATCGTCGAGATGTCCAGACCAGGAAGGCGTCACGGACTTGTCTGCGCTAATGTGGTTGGAATCTTAAGAAACTTCGTCATTCAGCGCAAGAAGGGCTACATCTGCTCGAATGACACGGGAGTCGTCGTCGAGCGGGATCCCGATACGGTTCGCGGCCCCGATGTAATGCTTTTTGAGGATGCCACGCGGCTAGAGGAGGTTGACGAGAAATACGGCGAAAAACCACCGCTTCTGGCAGTAGAAGTTCTATCGCCCAACGATACCTCTGGTAATGTGACTCAGCGAGTCAAGGAACAGAAGCGATTCGGCACGCTCCTGATTTGGGTGATTGATCCCGACGCTCGCAATGTGACCGTCTACCAGCCTGGCAAGGAAGAGAAAGCGGTGGCAGAGAGTGAGGAACTGACCGGGGAAGATGTGCTGCCGGACTTGAGAGTGCGTGTTGCCGAGTTCTTCATGTTGCCGGGACAATAGAAAAACGGATAAATAGCATCGCCATTTGAACGATAAGGGGAAACGGGAATGAGCATCCTTGTGGACAAAAACACGCGCGTTCTTTGCCAGGGCATGGGCAAGGCGGGGACGTATCACGCCAAGATGTGCCGGGAATATGGAACGCAGATGGTCGGCGGCGTCGTGCCGGGCAAGGGCGGCACCACCAAGGAAGGCTTCCCGCTGTTCAACACCGTGGCCGAAGCCGTGCGCAAGACCGGCGCGGACGCCAGCATGATCTTCGTGCCGCCGGCCGGCGCTGCCGACGCCATCTTGGAGGCTGCCGACGCCGGCATCCGCGTCATCGTCGCCATCACCGAGGGCATCCCCATCCTCGATATGGCGCGTGTCATGCGATTCCTCAAGGAGAAAAACTGCCGGCTCGTCGGTCCCAACTGTCCGGGCGTCATCACGCCGGGCCAGTGCAAGATCGGCATCATGCCCGGCTACATTCACAAGCCCGGTCCCGTCGGCGTCATCAGCCGCAGCGGCACGCTCACCTACGAGGCCGTCTGGCAATTGTCCAACCTCGGACTCGGGCAATCCACCTGTGTCGGCATCGGCGGCGATCCAATCATCGGCACCACGCAGATCGATTTGCTGAAGATGTTCCAGGACGATCCGCAAACGGAGGCGATTTTGCTGATCGGCGAGATTGGCGGCACGGCGGAAGAGAAGGCGGCGGAGCACATCAAACAGCACGTCAAAAAGCCGGTGGCGGCGTTCATCGCCGGGCAGACGGCGCCTCCGGGTAAGCGCATGGGCCATGCCGGCGCCATCATCAGCGGCGGCAGCGGCACAGCCAAGGACAAAATCGCCGCCTTCCGCGCCGCCGGCATCATCGTGGCCGACAGCCCCGCCGACTTGGGCGTTAGCGTGCAGCGAGCGATGAAGAAGAGCTAACCACGGAGTCACAGAGGACATGGAAGAAGAGAAAAGAGACTTAAAGATTCTTTTTTGATGTCTCTCGTTTTGTCGGGCCATTTGCCGCCGCACGGCTTGTGAGCTAGCCTAGAGTGTCAATTCCTTTCACAAGCCGACACGGAGCATCGCCATGGCTCGCATTTGCGGTCAGTGCAAGAAATACGACGCCGCGGGCACGTTGGAATCGTGCCCCACCTGCCGTACACCAATGCAGTTTACGCTACTGCCTCCGCCCGGCCGGGATGCGGCACCCTTGACCCTGACGGAACCGGAACCTCAGGCGCGGACACGCCGCTCCACGGCCGCGGGACGAGTCGACTGGAGCTTTGAACTGATCGGTTGGGTGTTCCGTTACCACAAGCTTGCCGGCCTGGTGGTGGTTCCGCTCCTTCTCATTTGCAGCTTTTTCGGCGTGCAAATCAACACGAACGGATCGCTGAAGACTCGCTACGACCGCATTCAGGTCGGCATGGATGTGGACGAAGTGGAACACCTGCTTCGCCCCCCCGTGCGCTATCGCGGACGATTCCTGATGCCCCAGCATCATGTCCTCGACGCGGTCCCCGACGAGGGGCCGTATACCATCAACTACACCGAGTCCGGATCGGGATCGATTACGCTGGACTTTCAAGATGGCGTGCTGGTGAGGAAATCGGAACAAGGCCTGAAGTAAGTTCGCTCCCCAAATGTGGAGCGCCAGGCTCAGCGCGCCGCGATCGCGCCCTGAGCCGCCCACCAACGAAACGAGCCGGAAGCGTCAGCAAAGGCACAGCATCCGTCGCTAACGCTTCCGGTTCGTTGGTTATTGACTGCTACCAGGACCTTAGTTTTGCCGTTGTCGGCGGCCGCCGAACTGAATCTCGCCCTTGAACGGCTCGCCTTGCATCTCCTTCAGCTTCGCCTTTTGCTCGGCTGTCAGAACGCCCATTACCTTCTCGTTCGTCGCCTTCGTCACTTCTTGGCGTTTCTGGCGCCCTTCTTCATCGAAGCCCAACCCCTGCGTCTCCTCGCGCGCCTTATTCCGAATTTCCTCGAGCTTTCCCTTCTGCTCGTCGGTGATCTTAAGTTCCTTGGCAGTCTCCGGATTGTTGAGGACGTTCGCGAGGCCGAACCGCACCTGTTGTTGCAGAGCAATTTGCTTGAAGCGTTTGGTCTGCTCCGGCTTGAGGATCTTGGCGATGGCCTCGTTGTTGGTTTTGGCCATCTCCTGCATCTTCGTCCGCCGTTCTTCCTGGCTCAGATCGCCAAACCCCTGGAATGCTTCGCGCTGCTTGTCGACTAGCTCCTTAACTTGCTTGACCTGTTCGTCGGAGAGCTTCAATTCCTCCTGGACCGACTTTTGTCCCAGGAGCATCGCGCCGCCGCCCAAGCCGCCGAAGCCGCGACCACCGCCCCCCTGTCCTCGCCGCTGTTGCGCCAGCACCGGACTCGCCGCCATCACCACGACGGCCGCCACCAAAGTGACCTGCATGAGTCTCTTCATCGTAGCACCTTTCCCTTGAAATGCCCGAACCCCTGAACGGACTCCCCGTCCATCCGCGGACAGGCCCCAGCCCGTGTTGTCGGTTCGGGACGCGATTGTCTCAAAATCGCTGCCCATGCTCTTCTACTGGTAGAGTAGCGATTGATTCTTAATGGTTTGTGAAAGCGGCGCGGAATTATGAGAACGGCGAATGCGCTCTCCATAGGATAAACTTGTACACAAATCGAGATTTATTCCACCCTCGAAAGCGAAGGGCCGATACAAGATCTATGGCGAAACCGACCTATCGCTTGGAAGATCCGGACACCGAGGTCTACATCGGCGATTGCCGTGAAGTGCTGAATGCCCTGCCGGAAAAGAGTGTTGACCTCATTTTCGCCGATCCGCCCTTTAACTGGGACGTACCCTATGGCGAATGGGATGACTCCCGGCCGCGCGAGGAGTATCTTGCCTTTACGCGTCAATGGCTTGATGCGTGCATCCGGGTTTTGAACCATCACGGCTCCTTTTGGGTGAATATCCCCGACGACACCGCCGCGGAAATTGTCGTCCACCTGAAAGAGCGCGGCTTGGCGATGATTAACTGGTGCATCTGGCACTTCCGTTTCGGCCAGCACCGAACCGGCAATTTCATCGTCTCCAAGGTCCACGCTCTCTATTTCGCCAGGGACCGCAACAACCGCATTTGGAATCCGGACGCCGTATTGGAACCGTCCGACCGGGCCGCGATTTACGATGATCCGCGGACGAAGCAGACGAAGCAGCCGGGGTTGCGTGTTCCTCTGGACGTATGGTACGGCCCGTATTGGGGGCGTATTCAAGGCAATAACAAGGAGCGGCGAACGAACCATCAGAACCAGATCCCCGAAGTGTATCTGGAGCGAGTGGTCCGGGCCTGCTCCAACGAAGGTCAACTGGTCCTCGATCCGTTCCTGGGCAGCGGCACAACTTGCACGGTCGCCCGTGCTTTGCGGCGGCGCTCGATCGGCATCGAATACAGCAGCCGCAACGCCAAATCGGCATTCGAGAGAATTCGATCCGGCCCCGTTCGTCTCGGCCCCGCGACCCCGGAAACCAACTCGTTCATGGCCCACCGCAGACGCGGCAACAACGGCCAGCAAAGCGCGTCCGAGGAGCCTCTCTTATGGGTTCCCCCATCATCTGAGTTATAATGGCCCAATCGATCCGCAGGCCGACGGAACGCTCGCGTTCGGGCGTCGTTCGCCTTCGGGAGGGCCGCGATGCTGCCGCTGTTTACCACACCTATGGCCTTCTGGGGCCTCCTCGCCCTGCCGGTGCTTGTCGGCATTTACTGGCTGCGCACACGGCATCGCCGCTATCCCGTCTCCAGTCTTATGCTTTGGCTCGATCCGCAGGAATCGCGCCAGGGCGGCACGCGCATCGATCGCTTACGCACGCCGCTGTTGTTCTTCCTCGAATTGATCGCCCTGACGCTGCTCGCGCTCGCCGCTGCCGATCCGCACTTGCCCCTCCGCGAGAGCGTCCGGCCGTTGATCGTCATCCTCGATGATTCGTTTTCGATGCAGGCCGGCGGCGAACGCTCGCCGCGCAATCAAGCCGTGCAGGCTCTCACAGAGGACTTGAAACGCCGCCCCCGGCCCTCGGTGCGTTTTCTGCTCGCCGGCGACGGCACGCAAGCGCTCGGCGAACCGGCGCACACCACGGCCGAAGCGCTCGACCATCTGCGGGATTGGCATTGCCGCGCCGCCGCGAGCCGGCTGGAGGAAGCCTTGTCCTTCGCCGGCGAGGTGGGCGGTGAGCTACCCTTGCTGCTCGTGCTGACCGATCACGAGCCGCCCACGGAACTGCACAAGGGCCGGGTTCAGTGGTGGTCGTTTGGCCAGCCGCGGGCCAACCTTGCCATCGTTAACGCTGCCCGTACTCCGCATGAGAAAGGCGAACGCTGCCTTTTGGAGATCGCCAATTTCTCCGACAACGTCGAGGAAACTACCCTCATCCTCGAAACGGACGCTCCGGCGAAGGAATGGCAGCGCTCGACCTTGCGTTTGCCGCCGCGCGAGACGCGGCGCGTCACACTCACGCTGCCGGAACGAATGCCCGTTCTCCAGGCACGCATCGCCGACGACGATCTGGCCATTGACAATCGCGTGTCACTGCTTCCCAATGCCGCCCATTCGGTTCGCACGATGGTGCGCATCAAGGATGAAGCGCTGCGCCAGCTGATCGACAAGGCACTGCACGCCACGCGGCAGGCCGAGCGGATCGAGAGCCAACCCGATATCGTGTTCAGCGATGCGGAGGAAGCGCCGGCGGAAGCCGGCGACGCCTGGCTCGTCCGGCTCCTGGCCGAGCGCGGCGCCGTCCCTTATACCGGTCCCTTCGTGCTGGATCGCAACCATCCGCTGACCGAAGGATTGTCGCTGCAAGATGTCGTGTGGGGCGCCGGAAAAGCACAAGAGATTCCCGGCTCCCCCGTCATCCTGGCCGGCAACATTCCTTTGTTGACTGACCAGGACCGGCGAGACGCCGGTCCCACCAACAGCCTCACCGCTACGCGGCACGAATTGCGTTTGCGGCTTCGGCCGGAGCTGTCCACTTTGCCCGACGCGCCCGGCTGGCCGATCTTGATCTGGAACCTACTCCAGTGGCGGGCGTCGGAGAAACCCGGACTGCATCGCGTCAATTACCGGCTCGGCGAACAGGTAGCGTTGACGTTCGCCACACCGCGCCCCACGGTCGCCGTGGTGCGTCCCGACGGCACGCGGCAGCCAACCTCCGTGCAGGATCGCCGCCTGACCGTGCGGCCCGATGAGGTCGGCGTCTGGTCCTTCGAGGCCGAGGAGGAATCGGCGTCCTTCGCTGTCAACGCCCTGTCGGCCGACGAATCGGATCTGACCGGCTGTGTCTCCGGACGCTGGGGAGATTGGCTGGATGAAACGACGCTGCGCCTGGAATATCAAAGTATCGCCTGGATCTTGTTGCTCCTCGTTCTGGCAATCGCAACCGTCCACCTGCTCTTGGCGACGCGAGCCATTGGTAGGAAGTGATAAAACTAACCACAGAGTCACAGAGAGCGCAGAGAAAAAACACAGAAAGGAAAACAATAGAGGACTTACGCAGTTGGTGTTCGTTTGACTAGCAGCTGCCGACGAGTCGTTCTTTCCTGGTTCCCAAACAGAGTTTGGGAACAAGAAGAAGAAGACTTAAACCATCCGAAATTGTCGATACTACGGTTACGGCTCGGTTTGGTCGGCAAGCCCCGGCAGCATCGGTTGAATTGTTGTCGCGCGCACCACGCGGCGTTTGGGTGTACGCCGTGCTCCGCCCGAAGGAGCCGCCGCGTTTAAGTGCAGCGTCGCTCCCGGCGCATCTTGCTCTGCCGTGTGCAGCGCGATCGAAAGTCCCAATTCTTCCAGCAGCGTTCGCGCCGCCTGTCGCGCCAGCGCCGGGCGATTGCATTCGCGGCTCAGGTGTAGTTGCACCAAATGCCGCAAACGCCCAGGCGTCGAGCGCTCAAGCACAGCCCGCACCAGAGCGGCCGCCTGAACGTTCGAGAGATGGCCCTCATCGCCGAGGACGCGCTCAATCAGCCGCAGCGTTCGGCCGCTGGCGTGCTGCATGGCCACATCGTGATTGAACTCGACGGCCAGCAAATCCACGTCGGCCAGCTGAGCCGCCAGTTCGTCCTCCCAGCAGCCCAGGTCGGCGACATAGCCGATCGCTCCGCGCTGGCCGAACAGATCGACGCCGCCTTCCAGGCGAAACCCGAAGGTAGCTCCGCCGTCATGCCGCACCGGCAGCGCCCGGCAGCGCAATTGCGGCGATAGCTCGAACTCTTCGTTTGGTTCAAACGAACGAACCAGGCCGGCATTGTCGAGGGCAAGAAAGCCGTCCGAGTAAGTGCGCAAGACGGTGTGATGTCCGGCATGGCACCAGAGAGGCAGCTTGTTGCGAGAGAGATGCAGAAGTGTGGCATCCTTCCAGTGATCGGTATGCGTGTGGGTCAAGAGCACGGCCTGCACGGCCGACCACGAGAGGCCAACCTTGGCCAATCGCGAGCTAATCTGCCGCGGTCCCAGCCCCACATCGATGAGAACACCGAAACCGGCGGACTCCACCAAACTGGCATTGCCGCCGCTGCCGCTGGCGAGCACTGTAAAACGCAAACCGATCTCTCCTTGAAGATTGATTCATCCAACCTCGTTACTTCATGTTAAACCAATCAGGTTCGCCGCACTACCGCGAACCACGCTTTCGGTCCGCCCTCGCTGAGAGGAAAATCCTTGAAGTTGGGGTTGATCTCGATCCGGATCGGCTCGATGGATTCGATGCTCCAGCCTTGGGCGAACGCATCGTGCAGCTCCTTTTTCGAGATGCGCCGCGGCCCCTGGCCGGCCGGCTCCTCGTCGCTGAAGCACATGAGGAAGACTCGGCCGCCCGGCTTGAGGACCGTTGCCAGTCCGTCGACGTATTTCTTCCGGTCCTCGTCAGAGAAAACGTGGAACAAGCCGCTATCGACCACATTGTCGAACCGCTCGCTCCAGTCCTTGAGCGTCAAGGCATCTTTGACGAGGAACGTGACGGCCGCGCCGCGTTCGGTTGCCTTCTTCTTCGCCCGCTCGATGGGCAGTTGGAGAAAATCAATGCCCGTGACTTGCCGGCCTCGACTGGCAAGGAACAAAGCCGTATCGCCGGTTCCGCAACCGGCGTCGAGGACGGATCCGGTGATCTGGTCGGCCCGGTCGAGGAAGGGTTTCTGCGGCTTGCCGATGTCCCACGGGGCTTGGCCGGCGTAAAGGTTCTCGAAGGTGCTGCGATCGGGTACGGTAGTCATGACTGCTCCTCCTGGGGCTGTTCTCATCGTTATACCCTACGTCAGCGAGTGTCAAGCCGAGCCTGATGAGTGTGTGCTTCCGGAAACGCTGTCCGCGCCGCGCACGGAGCGCAGCGGAGTAAGCGGTTGCTTTGGATGGGCCGCTACTCCGCTGCGCTCCGTGCGCGGCTCGGACAGCTATCGCTGTGGGATTTTCCCACTTGATTTCAAATCTGCCGAGTGGTAATATGGGAAAGAAAAGGAGAACCCCTATGGCGGAGATGTATCGCACTGCGGACAGCAAGGGGCGAGTTGCGCTTCCGGGTTTTGCCAACGCCATGCTCATTATTGAGAAAATCGACGATACGGAGTATCGCGTTCGCCGGGCCAAAGTGATCGCCGAAAAAGACCTGCATTTCCACGAAGAGGATTTTCCCGTAAAGCTTTCGGAGCAAGATGCGGCCGGCGTTCTTGAGGCGATGGAAAACGCGCCAGCCCCCAACCAAGCGGCCCGGCGAGCGGCAAAGAGGTTCCGGAAGCATCATGACTGATTGGACGATTGAGCGATTGAACAATCATCATGCGAGGGAGGCGTTCTGCTGCGGCAACGCCTCCCTTGATGCTTTTTTGATGACTCTCGCCGGCCAATACGAGAAGCGACGGTTAGGAAAGACATTCGTGGCCGTCCGGGCGGGAGAGAACACGGTATGCGGCTACTACACTTCCGCGGCCGGATCGCTTGATCTGAGCGCATTGCCGGAAAAGCAACGCAAGAAATTGCCGAAGCACCCTTTGCCCACCGTGCATCTCGGCCGGCTGGCGGTTGACCAAAACCATCAAGGCCAGAGATTGGGCGAAACCTTGCTGTTCCACTTTCTCCGCTCCGCCCTGGATGCCGCGAACACGATCGGCGTCTTCGCGGTCGATGTCCGGGCGACGGATGATCGGGCGCGTGATTTTTACCTCAAGTACGGGTTCCTTCCGCTGCAAGACATTCCGCTTCATCTCTATCTGCCCATGAGGACGGTTGAGCAGATGTTTGATGCGAAGGGTTAGAATTCTCGCAAACGCGCGTTTGCATCCGCGATTGACACCCTCTACGATACGAAGTATACAAAGGTGCGCCCGGCGGATGTCCCGACGTTGCCCTGTCTTCGCACCTGCCACACTCCACGGCACGAGGATGAACAATGATGGGTTTTCTACCGCGGGAACCTGCGACAACAGCGGTACAAGCCTTCCGAGCAGCCGTTGTTTGGTTCTTGCTCCTTGGCTTGTGTTCTCTCTTCGCGCTATTCAGCTCCGGATTCTTACAGACTTTCGGAGTGGTGCTGGCTTGCCTGGCAGCGTTTTTGACGATCGGATCTCTGGGGATCTCGATTTCGGTGCTGGCCAAAACATCCAGGTCGGCGTGGGTCCGGAGGATGGAACGCATCCGCTCTTACATCGCCGATGAGCCGGCGTCCTACGAGTACACAAGGCGAGAGGGAGAACGCCCTTGAGCCTGGAAGAGTTTCTTCGCCATCCGGACTTGCGGCTTTTCTTGTTTAGCCTAGCCGGCAGCATCGCCGTGGAATGTTTGAAGATCGTTCTCAACTATGAAGCGGGAAAACCTCTTCCCAGCCGCTATTACCGCAAAGGATTCTGGGTATCCCGTATTATGCTCGCCCTGATGGCCGGCGTCTTTGCCCTCTCCTGGCGTATCGAGCATTACGGCGTGGCGTTTTACACCGGCGTCAGCTTTCCGATGATCCTTCAAGGCGCCATGCGGAACCCGCCCGACCTGCCGCCGCCTACTGGTGCGGATGAGAATTGAGACTTTCTTCCCACGACGCCCAAATAGAACTCGCCCGCAGAACGATCAAAAGGGACAGCGTTAATTTACGTTTTATAGGATCGCAAATATACGCCGTCCCTTTTTCATTTGTTCATACTGCGAGATCATGCTCTCTGCTGTTCACTACGAGTGGCTCGATGCAACAACGAAGCAAGACGGAACATGCTGATCGTCATACCATCGATGGCCCACAACTCGAAAGTTCGGCATCGCCATGTAATTACCCCCGTCGTCTCTAGTTGCGTGCAGATCTCATTTGCGCTGTGCAGTCGGCCGTCGGCACGCCACCGTAGCCTGATGCTACCATCGTCCGTGATCGTGATACTGGCCCAGATTCGCGGATCGCTGTCGCTGGTCCCCTGATTTAGCCAGAGCGGGAGGATGCGTACCTGCATGCCATGTGTGATGACTCCGAGGGCGTACAAAGTACCCAGGGTAGTTCGTCGGACAGTCATAACCAAACCTCCTAAAGAAGTGGGTAAAAACAAAACCCGCGGTCCATCATGATGATGGACCGCGGGTTTTCCTCATGCGGTTTAAGGCGATCCGTGCCTACATATCATGGCGGGAGCATCCCGCCGTGCTGTTCGGTATGTCGATCTATATATATTCTAGTCTGTCCGGACGCGATCGGCAAGTGAGACGGTCGTTTTTGGAAAAGAAAAAGATGTAAGGACAGGTTTTATCCACTTTTTTATGATCGAGCCTCTCTTTGACTCCTGGGATTGAGGAAATCTCTGTCAGCCCGCAGCGCCAGCAAGGACATTCCTTGCTGGCGCTGCGGGCTGGCAAAGAAGCCTCTACTATTTCGCCACATCCAAGCGCAGCACATCGCCATATCCCAGGGCCGGGATCGTCAGGATAATACGGCCATCTTCCTGTTTCACCGACAACTCCCCATGATAAGCACTCGTGACCTTGCCGATATTATCCTCTATGCGGACGCGTAAAGTCACTTTTTGTCCAACCGTGTTGTGATAATTGGCGATGGGCAGGATGTATCCGCCCGGCGCTTTGAGCAGCCGTGCATCCACCAGTGCCGGCGTCGCTTCGATACTCGGATGAACATGGGCGGCGTGCAGCACCAGTTCCAAAAGCGAGCGCGCTCCGGTATTGAATTCCGTCGGGATGGAGTGGACATTCGGACCACGGTCGGGCACGGCGGGCGGCTGTAGCGCCGACCACAAGTAAGCGACGCCGGGCAGGGCGGCGGCATAGAACATGTGCCCTTTGCCGAGTCGATGATCGACGATGGCCGGGGTTTTGCCGTCCTTGAAGCGAGCGAGGACCGTGGCGTCTTTGGACGGCGTGATGCGTTCGAGCGTGCCCAGTTGCGGCAGCGGGCCGCCGGGGCAGACGATCTGATCGAACGGCTGCAAGAACGGCAATTCCTGGCGCGGCCGGAAGAACGAGACGCGCTCCTCGCTCTGCCGTGATTGCAGGCCGAATAGTTTCTCGAACACCGGCGTTGCCGCGCGGTAGGGATCGTAGCACCCGGCGTTGGCGGTGGCCAAAACGACGCCGCCCTTGCGCACCCATGCCTCGATGGCCGGCGCCAGGCTCGGCGGCAGGCAATCGCCGACCACCACCAGCACTTTGTAATCTTTCAGCCCCTTCTCGCTGACGTCCTCCTCCATGATCAGATCCGGCGCCGCCCCCAGGAACGTGAGCGCCGTCCACAGACCGAGCCGGTCCATGTGCGCGTTCAAGCGCAGCTTGCGGAAATTCGGGCCGTACAGATCGTGGCCGGCTGAATCCTCGGCCACGCCGGCGAAATCCCAGCGTTCGGTGCTGGCGCTGAGAAGCAGCGCCACCGGCGAGGGCACCGGGCGTGATTTCGGCAGCAGATCCTCCACGAGTCCGACGGCATGCGTCACGTCGCGCAGCGCGTGATAGTGCGAATGAACGCGATGATCGATGTAGTTTTCCGTGAAGGTTTCGTTCATGCCGATGCCAAAGAAATCGAGCATGGTGGCACCGTGGGCAAGGTGCGTGAAAGCGGAGCGGAGGAAATTGGAATCGGTGTTGCCCGGCACGTGCGGCATCGTGTACTGGCGCAGCACGCCGCCCGGATTATCGCGCAGACCGGCGCGGAAATGCTCGGCGATGTAGCCGTTAACCATTGGGCCAGCTTGCCCGACTTGCCAGAAATATTCGCTATGGCGGGCGAGGTCCGCCGCTCCTTCGCGGAACCACTTCACGTACATCGTGCTGTGCGGATAGTAGAACGGGTGGCACGAGTAATTCGCCCCGCAAAGCACATCCGCGCCGAGCGCCTTTTTGACTTCCTTCGTGCCTTCGGCGACGAAGCGGATGGCCGTTTCTTCATAGAAAAGCAGCGAATCCACATATAAGCGCGGATTGTGAGCCGCCGCCTCGGCGCTGCTGTCCGGACGCAGTCGGCTGACGTTAAAGGGGCCCCATTTTTCCAGCCAGTAATCCTTGACATTCGCTTCCGGCCGATTGGCGGTCAGCCAATCAAACCACAGTTTGGCGACGACATTGATCGGTTTGATCCGTTTTCTTTGCAGCTTGGCCTGTTCGATGTTGGTCTGCACGCGCAGCTGCATCCATTCGTTGAAGGGGACCTCGTCGCCGTACTCGAAGAAGCGGAGCTGGCCGTTCAAGCCGTAGCGTTCGAGTCCCCGCCGGGCTTGCTCGATGTTGCCGAGCGTCGGCGGATTGCGATAGCCGCCCGCCGTCCAACTCTTGGTCACGGGAACGCCGGCATCCTTGAGGTTTTTCAAGACGGCGGGACCGCTCAGCGCCGGATGCAACGAACGCAAACCGAGCGCCGCGTACAGCTCGGCGTACTTCCGGCCATATTCGTTCTCCAGGCCGACCGGCATCCAACCACCAAAACAGAGCGGTTGTGTCGGTTTTTTGCCGATGGCCGGCGTCTTCTTCAATTCCGCCAACACCGCATCGAGTTCCTCAATTGGCGTGATGGCCTTCTCTCCCTTGCCCGGATAGGTCGGCAAATATACCTGCACGATTTCCTTGCCGGACAGCTTGCGCTCCACCGTCCCGCCGACGGGCCGAATTTCCACATCGAACTCCTGGGGCGGGCCGCTGAAACGAACGAGACCGAAGTGCGTCGTATCCTGCATGCGCAGCGGCACCCAATCGCTGCTCGCGCCGGCGGCGATGCCGCGCACCGGCTCGGCCTCGCTGACGCCCCACGGCACGCGATTGTAAACGTGCGTGATGTGAAAATCGGCGGGTTTGTCGCCGCGATTCGTGAAGCGCACTTCATAGCGCGGCCCTCGGCTATCGCGGAACGCATCCAGGATTGGATACGGTTTCGTGTGTTTGGCGTAGTGCCTCCGCCAGGCATCCTCGGTGTCGCGCGTCAGGTAAACGAGATCGATATTGCGATGAGCGGCGGCGCCGGGCGTTTGTGGCTGCGCGGCGCCTTTGAGATAAATCCGCGCCTTGCCCGCTTTCAATTGCAGCACCGCCGATCCCTCCTCGAACAATCCTTCCGCACCCCAGGCCGGATCATGCTGCGTCTTGATCGCCGGCTCGCCCAAGCCGAAGCGCGGGCTATTCTTGGCGCCCATGACGCATTCGAGCCTCGTGTTTCCCTCCTGTTGCACGAGGACGCGAAAACGCGCCTCGCAGAAAGGGGGATACTCGTAGCGCACCCACAATCGATACGCGCCCGTCTCCGGAATCGTCACATCCATAAATGCGGATGCGGTGTCGTTTTTGCTATCAAGGCTGAGCAGATGCTCGCCGGAGATGTGGTTGAAGCCGATAATATCCACCATGTAGTTGCCGTGGCCGTTCTGGAGGACTTTCCAGCCGGATTCGATGGTGAAGTCCTCGGCCTCGACGGCTACAGCGGGGGCGAGCTTGAACGTCGTTTGCGCGGAACATTCGGCAACGACCAGGGCGAGAACCACCAGGGTGAGAGTGATACGCATCCTGCTCCTCCGTCATTCGCTGGGACCGGCGGGTTGCCGGTGGGTGTATCCGATACGGCGCGAACACGGGCAAAAGTTTACCGTATCGGGCGTGTTCTTGGCGATGGTAGATTTTTAGGCAGGGTAGATAAACCCTATCCGAGCCGCGCACGCAGCGCAGCGGAGTAAGCGGCCGCCCCAAGAAACCGCTCACTCCGCTCCGCTGCGTGCGCGGCTCGGATGACGCGAGAAAGGAACCACACAGAATGAGCGATCACGATCACGCGTTAGCAGCGGCATTCGATAATACGGCGGCGCAGTTTGAGAAAGCACCGGTGCAGAGCGATCCGGCCAAGCTCGCTCGCCTGGTTCGCCTTGCGGACCTGCCGTCCGGGGGGCGAATCCTTGATGCGGGCTGCGGTCCCGGCTTGGTTGCCGAGGCGCTCTTGCAGGCGGGGCATCGCGTGGTGGGTGTTGATTTATCCACGGAGATGATCGCTCGCGCTCGCAACCGTTGCGCGACTTACGGCGAGCGCGCCGTGTTCGAGCAAAAATCGCTTTTTGATCCGTCCCTCGCCGGTCCCTTCGATGGCGCGATCTCGCGTTTCGTGCTGCACCATACGCAGGATCCTCTCGCCTTTGTTCGCCGGCAAGCAGAGCTGCTGCGGCCCGGCGGCGTGTTGGTGCTGGGCGATCACACCACCGACTCGGAGCCGGCTCGCCGCGACTGGCACCAACGCATCGAATGCGCCCGCGATCACACGCACACGCGCAATCTGACTCCTGGAGAGCTGGTAGATCTGCTCGTCGCCGCGGGGCTGACGGAGTTGCGGCTCTTCGAGGAGTCGTATTGGCAGGATTTCGACGGGTGGTTCGATCGCGGCACGCCGGCCGAGGATAAGGCGACGGCGCGCGAATGGCTGCTCTCCGGACCGTCCGCGCGCGGCTTCCGTCCGCTCCCCCAAGACGATGGGCGGGTCGGCATCGAGGGATGGATCGCCATCGTCCGCGGGGTTAAGCCGGTGAGCGGGGTTGCGTAAGCGCCCCGAGTGATGAGAGCGAGCGGGGTTGCGTAAG
>DASRBG010000199.1:0-4722 GCA_035653735.1 Gemmataceae bacterium | reverse complement strand
CCTCTCGATCCGCCGGAGGAGTTGCTATCAAGCCCGAAGTCCGCGTTATTCATCGCACGAAAGCTGGGACGCGGCCAAATAGGGCCGGGCGAGCGGGAGAAGGTTTTGGCCGCGGCTGCCAAGCTCCCGACCGGCCCCGTTCGCGATTTGTTCGAGGGCTACTTTCCCGCGGAGAACAAAGGGGCGCGAAAGCTTGGCTCGAACCCTCGGCCCAAGGCCATTTTATCGCTCAAGGGAAACGCCGAGCGCGGCGGGAAACTGTTCTGGTCGTCCGTCATGAACTGCGGCAGTTGCCACAAGATCGGCGATCAGGGCAAGGCCATTGGGCCGGACTTATCGACCATTGGGAAATCGCGTTCGCGGGAAGATCTGTTGGAGAGCATCCTGGAGCCGTCGCGGCGCATCGAGCCGAAGTACGCCGCCTATGTCGTCCACACGGCGGACGGACGTTCGTTCACGGGTGTGCTGGTGAAGCGCGACGCGAAAGAACTGGTGCTGCGTGACAGCCAAAACCAGGAAATCACTGTCGCGGCCAAGAATGTGGAGCAAGCACATCCTTCGCGGACATCGCTGATGCCGGATGGACAGTTGGCTGGCTTGACGGCCCAGGAAGCGGCCGACTTGCTCGAATATCTCGCGAGTCGGAAGTGATTCTTCTTGCCGGCCCGAAGCGCAAGCAAGGGCGAGCGGGGTCGCGTTAGCGCCCCGAGAGATTTTCTCGGGGTCGCGTTAGCGCCCCGAGAGATTTTCTCGGGGCGCTAACGCGACCCCGCTCACCAATCATTCTCCCGCCAAACACTCGGCGAGCTGGGCCAGCGCTTGGCGTTCGATCTGGCGCACCCGTTCGCGCGTCAAACCAAGTTGACCGCCGATCTCCTTGAGAGTCATCGGCTCGCCGCCATCCAGGCCAAAGCGCAGACGGATCACCGACGCATCGCGCGGCGACAAGCGATCCACCAACTGGAGAACTTGCCGAAGCTCGTCGTTGGCGCTCAGGGCCGCGTCGGGGGATTTGTAGCTCGCGTCCTCTAGCGACTCGTCCAAGGAGAACTCCGTCTCCTGGTTTCCCTGCACGCTCATGCTGTGGATGCGTAACGCTTTCTTGATGATCTTGAGCTTCTTGCGCGGCAGGCCCAGCCGGTCGATGACTTCTTCTTCGGTGGGAACCTGGCCGGTTTCCTTTTGCAGCTCGGCCGTGGCCCGCCGCCACTTGTTCATCAGGTCCACCATGTACGCGGGCAGACGGACGGTCTTGGCCGTGCCGATTAGATAGCGACGAATCGATTGTTTGATCCAGTAGCAGGCGTAGGTGCTGAAGCGCGTGTTCATCGCGGGATCGAAACCCTCGACGGCGCGGAGCAGCCCCAAATTGCCTTCGGCGATAAGGTCTTCCAACCCCACGCCGCGGCCGAGATATTTGCGAGCGATATTGACGACCAGGCGAAGATTGGCGCGGACCAGATGATCGCGCGCCTCCACGTCGCCATCCTGGATGCGGCGCGAGAGTTCCGCTTCTTCAGCCCGGTTGAGCAAGGGCGTTTCGTTGATCTCAAGAAGGTAAGTTTCCAGCGCGGTTGGCGCCTCGTGGTAGTGTCCAGTAGTCTTGAGCATGGGGAAGTCCTCTCCTGAGAACAAATTTCGACAACGCAAAAACTTAGGTTGCTTTTCGCGTCCTGTCAAAAAAGAAAAAAAGAAAAAAACGATCCATTCGGAATTTTTCACCCGGCGCCCGTGCCGAGGGGCGTCCAATTCTCATCGCCGTCGAGCACCTCGCGCACCTTTTGCGCCAACGCCTCGGGGCTAAACGGCTTGTGCAGGAACGGCGCCTCCGCCTCGAGCGATCCGTGATGGAGGATGGCGTCATCCGTATATCCTGACATGAACAGAACTTTCATTGTCGGCAGCAACGAGGCCAGCCGCTCGGCTAGCTGGCCGCCGCTCATTTGCGGCATGATCACATCGCTGACCAGCAAGTGGATTGGACCTTGATGCTGTTCACATAACAGCAAGGCCTCTCCACCGTTCCGCGCCTCCAAGACCCGATAGCCGCTCCTTTCTAGGATTGTGCGGGTCAAAGCCCGCACCCCATCATCATCCTCCACCAGCAAGACGGTTTCGGTGCCGCGCCGCAGCCGGACCACGCCTGGGTGGGATTTGCGTCCGACCGCCGGCTGCTGCACGCGGGGCAGGTAGATCTTGAACGTCGTTCCCACTCCCAGCTCGCTGTACACCTGGATCTGGCCGCCGGACTGTTTGACGATGCCGTGGACGATGGCCAATCCCAGCCCCGTCCCCTTGCCCGCCTCCTTGGTCGTGAAAAACGGCTCGAAGATCCGCGCCTTCGTGGCCGCATCCATGCCGTGGCCGGTGTCGCTGACGGCGAGCAGCACGTACTGTCCGGCTGGCGTGTCCGGATGCAGGGCCGAGTAGCTGCCGTCCAGCTCGACGTTATGGGTTTCGACGATGAGCTTGCCCCCATGAGGCATGGCGTCGCGGGCGTTGACGCACAGGTTGAGGATGACTTGCTCCATTTGGCCGGGGTCGGCCTTCACCCGCCAGAGATTCGGATCGGAAACGATCTTGAGGTCGATGTCTTCGCCGATGAGGCGGCGGAGCATTTTGCCCATGTCGGCCATCAGCGCCTTGAGGTCCAGCACCTCCGGTTGCAGCACCATCTTGCGGCTGAACGCCAGCAGTTGCCGCGTCAGGGCAGAAGCCCGCTCGCCGGCCTTGTGAATCTGCTCGGCGAACTCCTGCATGGGATCCCCCTTGCGCAGGAAGTTCAGCAGCATGTCGCTGTAGCCGTTGATGATGGTCAGCAAGTTGTTGAAGTCGTGACAGATGCCGCCGGCCAGCCGGCCGACGGCCTCCATCTTCTGTGCCTGGCGGTACTGCTCTTCGAGGTTTTTGTGCTCCGTGATGTCCGACCAAGAACCGACGGCCTCCAGGGGTTGGCCGGCGGCATCGCGGGTCAGCCGCAGCTCGCCACGTATCCAACGGTAACTGCCGTCGCCGTGACGCAAGCGATACTCGATCTGAGTACGCCCTTGGCTGAACAGCTCCGAGTTGGCCTGGGCGATCGTTTTGTCTCTGTCCTCCGCGTGGAGGTTTCCCGCCCACCAGCCTGGCTCCAAAGCAGCCTCGGGACGATAGCCCAGTATCTCCAGCAAGTTATCGCTGATCCAGCTGATGCCCTGGAGTCGATCGTTCGTGACCGTTCGCGTGAACAGCACGACCGGGCTGGAATCAACCACTTGTTGCAAACGCCGCTGCGATTGGCGGAATTGTTCCTCAAGGTGCTTGCGCTCAACGATTTCGGTCTCCAATTTGGCAGCATGCCGCGAGGCCTCGGTATACAGGTTGTCGTTCTCGTAGATACGGCCGAGCTGCGCGGCGAGGATTCCGGCCAGGCGTTCGTCTTCGCTGGTAAACTCTTCGCCGCCGAGTTTGTCGATCAGACAGAGCCAGCCCTGGACTCTTTCCGGTGAAACGATAGGCGCGCCCAGGAACGACTGGGCGGCCGGGAATGCGGTGGGGAGCCCCAGGGCAGGCGATTCGCCGCGGGCGTTGTGCCAGCGATAGCAGCGGCGGTCGCGCAAGATGACGCCAAGCACGCCCTGGCTTGATTCGAGCGAACCGAGGCGTGCAGCCGTGGCGGAGTCCATGCCGCTGGTGAAACAGTGGATTAGCTGCCGGCCCTCGCCATTCAAGATGCCGACCACGGCGTAGCGGGCGGCAAGGAGGCGCCGGGTGGCATGACAAAAGTTTCGCAGCAAGCGTTGGGGATCGCGCTGGGAGGCGAGGTCCAGGCCCAGATCGATCAATGCGTTCAGGCGCGCGTTGACCCTCCTTAACTCATCCACCTTCTGGGACAGCTTGTCGGTGACCAGACGCAGATGATCGCGGTCGAATGCTTCCCTCGAGGAGGATGAGGATGGAGCCAGCGGTGTGTCGCCCTGAAGGGCGGCTTCCACGGTGCGCAGAATGACCTCGGGTTCGCACGGTTTGGTGAGGACATGGACGACGCCGCCGGCGCTGGCAAGCCGGCGGGCGGTCCGCTCCAGGTAGTGGGCGGTGTAAAAGATCACCGGCGTGGCTGCGATGTTGGGGTCGGCGCGCAGTTGGCGGACGAACTCGTAGCCGTCCATGGTCGGCATCAGGATGTCGGTGATGACCAGGTCCGGATGTTGGTTGGCTGCCAGGGCGAGCGCTTCGGCGCCGTCGCCGGCCCCCAAAAGACGGTGGCCGGCGTAGCCCAGGAGCGTGACCAGGAATTCCCGGTTGCCGGCTCGGTCATCAACCACCAAGATCGTTGCCATAACTCGTTCTTTCCTTGGTGTGGTGGTTGGGCCACCACAGGTAAATCTCTATCTGCCGCACGAACGTCTCGGGGTTGATCGGCTTGGTTAGATAGCCGTCGAAGCCGACCGCCAGCACGCGGTCGCGGTCGCCGACCATGGCCAATGCTGTCACCGCCACGAGAGGGACGTGCCGCAGTTCCGCGTCACTCTTGAGCCAGCGCGCCACTTCATAGCCATCCATCTCCGGAAGCTGCACGTCGCAAATGATGAGATCGGGATGCTCGCGCCGCGCCGCATCCAGTCCTCGCCGGCCGTCCTGGGCTGTGAAAACGGTATGCCCGTAGGCGCCCAAGAGATAGGTCATCAACTCCAGGTTGGCGGGGTTGTCTTCGATGATAAGCACGCGCGCGGCCACGGCTTC
>DASRBG010000198.1:0-16655 GCA_035653735.1 Gemmataceae bacterium | reverse complement strand
GACGTGCTGTTAGAGCTTAACGTCGACGACGAGATCGCCAAGATCTCAATCCGCGAGCAGCGCGACCTCGGCCGCTTGCGCGAGTTCTGCCTCGTTACGCTCCTCCGCTACGTACTTGGCTTCTCGTGCTGGGCGATCGATTCCGCCATGGCGCTTGGTGCGACGGAATTTCCTTATGCTCAGCCGCGCCATGTCTTTGTCTATCCTACGATCTTTTGCAAAACCATTCGCTTCGATCTGGCGCGCGCTGCCATCTTTTTCGACAAGCGCTATCTGGCGCTGGGGCTGAAACGCAGTGCCGACGACCTCGACAACATGCTGAAGGGCGCGCTCCGCCTGACGGTCCTGCCCTATCGGCGCGATCGCCTGCTCGTCGACCGCGTTAGGCGCCTGCTGCGCAGCAACGGTGGCCGCATCTTGGGCGCGGAAGATGTCGCTCGCGAGCTCGCGCTCTCCACCCGCACCATGCATCGCCGCCTGCACGAGGAAGCAACCTCCTTGCGCGCGTTGAAGGAAGAAGCGAAGCTTGAGCTTGCCAAGGAAGCGCTAATGCGCGGCCGCACGCCGATCAAGCGCATTGCCGAGCTCGCCGGCTTCCGAAACGAAAAGAGCTTCTCGCGCGCCTTCCGCAACTGGACCGGGACCTCTCCGCGGGATTTTCGCAGTACGTGCCGCTGACGACTAGGACTGGTATTGAGAAATCGGGACGCTACATTGCGGATCAGGAGGCGCTTGATGGGAGAGCAAAAGTCGACGTTGCTCGGCGCTATCAGCACAGCCAAGGATCGACGAGCAATTGCGGTCGATCTGTTGAGAAGCTGCTCTTTAAGGAAGTAGAGGGAGCGAAGATCGAACGCCGCACAACCGTAAACCGTGCCATGGAGCCGCAAAGTTACGAAACGCAGTCAGCAGCTTTTCCGATACTTTGCTGCCTTGCGAGTGATTGACACTGCTGAAGCCGAAATCCATCTGCTCCGGGATTGACGGGTGAGTTTGTAAGAGCCCGAAAAGCGCCGAGATCTTGCAAGAAGATCTCGGCGAGTGAGGGGGAAGCCCGAAGAGACACGTTCTCAGCATTGAACGCATCTCGGAGGTTCAATCGTGACCCACGCTACGGGGCATCGCGCGTCGGTTGCTCTAATTTTTAGTATAGTATGGCTTCTTGCTCGGGGCCGCGTCGGGCTCCCACAATCTGAATGAGGTCTTCAAGATAATTTCCGATGTGGGGCGGACCGCATCCTGCGCGTATAATCCGGTCACGTACATCAGCTTCATATCAACAGGACCAAAGTTGTAACCCACCAACAGCCCGGCACCAATATTGACACTCCTACCGCAAGAGGGCAGGGCAGCCGCCGTCAACTGTGAACAAGTCCAGGCCGAGCCCGTCGCCGGATTCACACCTCCCGGTGAATCGCTGGTCGTCTGATACTGGACGTAACCGACAGGCCCTACCTCCCAACTGCCGAACTTCTTGGTGGCAGTTAAGTCGAGATAGAACAAGTTTCCGGATGTATACCCTCGGCCTGGATTGGCAGGTCCAGTGAGGAACGAAGAAAGGAAAGCCGATGTCCCAGGCTTCAGCGCGACAGTTTGATAAGTGCCGGTATTTCCGGTTGAGGCTGTATTGATGTCATAGGTCATGTTTGCCGTCAGATTCCAACCATCGCCGAGATAGCTGATCGCTACGTGCGGACGAATGGTCCAGTAATCAGGCATCGGTGACCCGGCATACGTCGTTCCGATTGGCGCAACAAACCCGAGCCCGGCATTAACAAACAAAGGGACGTTGCCGATCTTCCAGGAAAAATTGATCGGATTGACGTACGTGTTTCCGACCACCAAATTCAAGGCGTTGTTGAATATCGGCGAGGCGCCAACTCCGCCCCCCGGAGGATACGGCGTCGTCGTCGCCGCTACGCCATACCCAACGGTTGATATCGTTGGGAAGTAGACGCCACCGAGAAACGTTAAACCAGTTGACCAAGTCAGCGTAGCGGCGTCGACGGCGCCATTGTAGCGCGTCGTGCACCCCGCACCACAACCGGCATTGCCGGCGCCATGAGCCATGGGAAAATAAAAAAACGAATTGTTGAAAAACAAACCAGGAGGCGGCGCGGCTCCTATCGGAGCACCCATGGTAGCCCCAAACAACAGATTGGTGAAACTTCCCGGCTCAGTCGCAGATACCTTTTGGTTGCCGAGTACGAGAACTAAGCCAGTGATTGCCGCAAAGAAAGCGGCTTTAGACGCGACTTTGTTACGTACCGTCGCGGCATCCATATAACCGATCATTGAGTTCACAACATTCCCCCCGTTGGTAAAAGTGATCTAGCTATTCTAGCTTCTCAGGCGCCAGCTTTGATTGTTGCCACCACCGATCATCGTATCGGCTGAAACAAAGAGCGCCTACGATCAACTTTGTACGAAACGGACGAAAGGATTCCTTCGCGCTTGAACGTGCTAAAGGAGCATCAGAAGCGTCCGCGCTGTACAGAGCCATGCCAGCAAGAAGCTGTCTGCAGGTCGGAATATAGGTTCTCTCATTCGCATCGTCGGTGATTGCGTTGCCGATCGGGGGCGGGTTTGTTGGTATCGGCTTTGACGAGGTCCTTGACACGACGAGTGACGATTAGCGGCAGGATATGCCGATTGTGCGGCCCGTGTCCGTCACCCCGGTCGTCGCCTTCTTCGGGCGTCCGCCCTTACCAAGAAGAAGACCCGCTTCGAAGTCCTCGAGATACAACTCGCAGCGCTATTGACTGTGACTGCCTTATGATCAAGTTGCCGCTCTTCGGCGGGGTTGTCCCCATGTGCCACTCGACCCAATTTGATTTTGGCTTCCTTCCTTGCGAGCTCCGGCGTCCAGACGCCATGAACACCGATCGTATAGCGGCGGGAACGACCAGCCGAGCGGTACTAGATCAAGTAGCTCCGCTTGCCGGACTTGAATACGCGTAAGCCGAAACCAGCCGGCTTATCGTCCCCAATGAAATAGTCTTTAGCCTGGGCTTCGGTGCCGTCGACGACGCGTCTTGGGAGCTTCGCCACGGGATTTCTCCGGTCCGAAGCCCTTCTTCCGCGTGAGCACCACGGAAGGAGTTGGAGGAAATCGGGGCGTAGTACAGGATATGCGGCGCCGGGCCAAATTTCAGATTTGAATAGCGATTCCAGTACGACAGCCAAACATCGGATGCCCGCCGCTTTTTGGCGTTGGGCAAATTAAAAAGCTCAGAAGGCAAAGGTCACACGTTCGAATCGTGGCGGGCGCGCCAGCAGCCCAAGGGAGCTTGCGGGCGTATCGAGAAGAGCTTCCCGCCATCTCATGGCGCAAATCAACCTGCAGCAAGGAGCGGCAGTCGCCCCTCAAGCTTCGCCTCCCCAAGGGCCTGCAGGCTATGAACGGATGGAGGCACCAGACAACAATTGGACGTGCTCCTTCACGGTGTCACGAAAGGGAGTAGTTGGCCGCCCAATCAAGCGGCTGAGGTTGCGGCCGTCCTCAAAGAGCGCTCCGTTCGCCACACCAGCGTCCGTGTCGGACATGGCCGCGGCGAACATCTCCGGCACCCCCGCCTCCAGCGCCGCCGTTCGAAGATCGTTCGCGGCCATGTTCTGATAGACGATTGGCTTGCCGGAAGCCTCTGCCACAGCGGCAACGAACTCCCCTAGCGAGAACGAGCCATCGCCCGCCAGCTCGTAAGTGCGACCCGCATGATCGTCGCCCGCGAGTACCGTTGCCGCACCCCTGGCATAGTCGGCGCGGGCGGCTGCCGAAATGCGCCCATCCCCAGCCGCGCCGACGAATGTGCCAGACTTGAAGGCGAGCGGTATCCGCCGCGCATAGACTTCGGTGTACCAACCGTTCCGGAGCAGCACGAATGGCACGCCAGACTCAGCCAAGGCGGCTTCGGTGTCGCGATGCTCTGCAGCAAGCAACAACTGGGACGTGTCCGCGTGGAGGATGCTGGTGTAGGCTATCAAGCCGACGCCTGCGTTCTTCGCCGCGGTGATGACGTTGCGGTGCTGCTCCGCGCGCCGGCCGAGCTCGTTTCCGGAAATCAGGAGAAGCCGGTCTATGCCGGCAAACGCGCTGGCCAGGGTCTCCGGCCGGGTATAGTCGGCTACACGAGTCTCCACGCCCTTTTCGCGGATCGCCGCCGCGGCCTCTTTGGCAGGATGGCGCACGCCGGCCACAACGGCACTGGCGGCGACTGTCTCAAGTAGCGCATCAATTACGAGGCGCCCGAGTTGGCCGGTGGCGCCGGTGACGAAGAGCCTGGGCGTGCTACGCATGATTAGATCCTTCCTTGCAATTTAAAACTTGCGCAAGGTAACTAAATGAGACTCTAAGCGACGTGAAGGAGGCAGGATTTTGGGACAAGGTGAGGCGGAAGTAACCCCGCCAGTATTCGATGACGGGACCGAGCTCTTCTTCATGGCGAGGGGACCCTACCGGCCAGTTGACCCACAGTGCGCGGTGAGGGACGTTCTCGATCGCATCGGAGATAAATGGTCGACACTGGTCATGCGCACCCTTGCGACCGGCCCGCACCGATTCAGCGCCGTACAGCGCGCGATTCCGGACATTTCCAAGCGGATGCTGACGCAGACCTTGCGCGATCTGGAGCGCGACGGCCTGATTTCGCGCACCGTGTTTCCGACCAAGCCGCCCAGCGTGGAGTACCGCCTGACTCCTCTAGGCGTCACGATCCTAGAGCCCCTCGCCGTACTCGTCCAATGGGCCAATCGCAGCCATGACGCTATCAAGCGCGCTCGTTTGGCTTTCGATGAGGCCGGCTGAAGCCGCCTCCGAAGCTACGGCGTTTCGTCAGCCCGGTTACCAGCCACGCGAAGCGCAGTAGCCTTTGGCCTGACGGCGCTGATTCAGGATGGAAAGATCGCTCTCCGCTTGCCGTCCCGTCGAGACCCGAAGTTAAAGCGCCGCCCGAGCTGTTGCAGCCATGCCCTTTCCAAACGTCGAACAGATCACCGAACCATGCGTTGAACACATCGATCTCCGTTTCGGTAACCGGCACGTTCTTCGGCCAGCCAACCGTCACCGACCACGTCACCGCAGCGCGGTCTACTCGTCGTCGGTCGGGGCCACGTGTGCGCACGCGTATGACCTGCCCCTAAGATTTTCCTCCAGAACGATTTAGAGTCCGGCCTGACCAAGGAAGACAGATGAAGCGGAAGCGGCTCACGGAAGAGGACGCTTGAGCACACTTCTGGATTGTCACGGGCGTGCCGACGAGATCTTTTGGCGATAACGAAGCTGATCGACGAGGCGGCCGAATGCGGCGCAGGGCTGACCAACCACCTACTGACTCTCGCTCGCAAGCAGCCGCTCGAGCCGCGGGAAATCGATCCCAACGCGCTGGTGGCTGAGCGCCAAGCCGAACTCGTCATCGACGCGCGGCTTGACCACCGCAGGCTTGAAGCACAAGGCCTCGCGCTGGAGCCGAAAAGCCAGATCGGCACGCCGGCGCGGTGTATCGAAGGCGAAGGGATCGAGGCCGCGGACCGCGCCGAGATACGCCGCAATATCGCGCGCGGCAATGGCGAGCGGATCATCTCCGATCCCTTTCTTGGGCTGGAGACGATCAACCAGCAGCAATCGACCTTCACGCATCGCGACATGGCGAAGTTCGCGCATTGTCACTGCGATGGGATTGACCAGTTCAATGAGGTCGTGGGCGCGATGCGTAGCACTGGCCACTATGCCGCGCGCTTCCCGTTCGAGGTGGCCTTCGAAAGTCTCGCCATAACTAGCGAGCAGCAGTTCGCGGGTGCGACCGAAGGCCCGAGTCGGTCCGGCCGCGAGCGCCTTGGCAATCCGCAGCGCTTCCGCGGCAAGTTCTGCATCGGGAACGACACGCGTCACCAACCCGGCGGCCAATGCGTCATCCGCCCCGAGGCGTGTGTTCATCAGGATCATCTCCTGAGCCTTGCGCAACCCCACCAAGCGGGGCAGCAGCCAACTGGCGCCACCGTCAGGGGTGAGCCCAATGCCGGTGTAGGCCAGGGTGAACTGCGCCGCGTGTCCTGCGGTCACAATATCGCCCAGCATAGCCAGGCTGAAACCGGCACCAGCAGCGAAGCCTTGGACTGCAACGACCAGCGGCTTGTCCATCTGCGCCAGCCGCGCGACGGCCGAGCGAAGGTAGGCAGTTTCCATCGACATCAGTTCCGGAACCTTGCCGCTGCAGACGCGAATCCGTTGAGGTCGCCACCGGCGCTGAAGAGCCTTCCGTCGGAGGCGATGAGGACTGCGCGCACCGACCAATCGCAACTCACCTCGACTGCAGCTTCTAGCAACGCTCGCGCTGTGGCTACGTCGATCGCATTACCCGCGGCAGGCCGGTCGAGCACAACTATAGCAACCGCGCCATCGCGGGTGATTTTGATAGGGGCTACCTGATCGCTCATAAGTGCTCCTGAACAACAATGGCTCTTGCCGCGCGCTTGGTGGCTTCGTCCGGTAAGGATCGACTGCGCGAGTTTGAGGCGAGGTCGAACCGCTATCTTGTCGAACGGCGCAAGCCATGCTCGTCGTCGACGCAGGCTTGCGGCGTCCCATCAAACGGTCGAGGGATCGATAAAGATGTCAGCCAAGAGCTCATTTCCGGGAACGGCGGCATAGCCAGCGAAATCGGTCACTCCCTCCTCACGCAGCACTGCATCGTCGACCAAGCAGTGCCCAGTGAACATGGCCGCAGGCTTGCAGAAGATCGCGTAGGCGGCATCGGCCATGATTTCCGGCTTCCGCGACTTCCTGAGCATCTCCTCCCCACCTAGCGCGAACTCGACAGCAGCGGTAGCAATGGTGGTGCGTGGCCAGAGCGTGTTGCACGCGATACCGTCGATACGGAACTCCTCTGCCATACCCATCATTACCATGCTCATGCCGAACTTGCTGATTGAATAGGCCACGTGCGCGCCAAGCCATTCAGGGCGAAGATCGAGCGGGGGCGATAACGCCAGCAAGTGAGGATTCGCGGCCTTCCTCAAGTAGGGTATGCAGGCGCGCGAGACAAGAAAGGTGCCGCGCACATTGACCTGCTGGATTAGGTCGAAACGACGGACGTCCATTTCGAGGGAGCTAGCAAGATTAATCCCGGATGCATTATTTACCGCGATGTCTATACCCCCGAAGTGTTGCGCGGCCTTGGTTACCGCGGCCTCCACGCCATCGGCATCCCGAACGTCGAGGAGTAGGGGCAACGCCTTGCCTCCCACGGCCTCGATTTCGTCGGCGGCGGTATAGATGGTTCCTGGTAACTTGGCGTGAGATTCGGCGGTCTTGGCGGCGATCACGACATTGGCCCGGTCGCGCGCAGCGCGGAGCGCGATCGCCAGGCCGATCCCGCGACTGCCGCCAGTGATGAATAGGGTTTTGCCCGTGAGGGTCATACGAGTTCTCCAGTGAAGTCCTTTAGAATGGACTAATGGGCGGCGGTGCGCGGCAAGAGTCTGATAGGCTAGCGAATCGACCAAGTGGCACTGCTACGCGGAAAGACGCTGAAAGCGAGACAGAATTTTCGGTGTCGCATGGCGTCGAGCCGGTGCGATAGGAATGACCATGTACGTTACTCCAGAACTCCTTCCATTCACCAAAACGCGAAGAGTGACTGATCGGTCGCTCACGCATCGAAGCCGACCGGCTTCGGCCACAGGCCCTCGCGCGCCATCTGTTCTGCTTCCGCTAGGGTAAGGACATCTGCGTTCCCACCAGTGCAGGCCGGATCGGTGCCGTGATGACGCCTGATCTCCATTTTCGCGATCTGGTTGCGATGAACCTCATCGGGCCCGTCAGCGAGACGCAGCAACCGGGCGGTCGCAAATGCGGCTGCTAGCAGATGGTCGTTGCTGGTGCCACCACCACCGAACAACTGCATCGCCCAGTCGGCAATCTGCTGCGCCATGCGCGGACCGGCGACCTTGATCATTGCTATTTCACGGCGGGAATTTTTGTTGCCTATCGTGTCCATCTTGTAGGCGGCATTCATCGTCAGAAGGCGGGCTTGCTCGATCATGACACGGGATTCGGCGATGCGCTCAAGTGTGACCGTCTGATCGGCCAATGGGCGCCCGAACGGAGTGCGGATTTCGGCCCGCCGACACATGCGCTCAAGTATCCGCTCCGAAAGGCCGATCAGCCTCATACAATGGTGGATCCGTCCCGGACCAAGCCGTCCCTGTGCTATTTCAAAACCCCGGCCTTCGCCGAGAAGCATGTTCGAGACCGGCACTCTCACGTCCTCGAAGACAGCCTCCGCCGCGCGATCCGGCACGCCATAGAAACCCATTACTGGCAATGCACGGACAACCCGGACGCCTGGTGTCTCGCGTGGGATCAGTATCATCGACTGGCGCCGATAGGGATCGTCGGCTTCAGGCCGGACCCTGCCCATGAAGATGAAGATCTTGCAGGCGGGATTCGTGGCGTTGGTCGTGTACCACTTGCGGCCATTTACAACGTATTCGTCACCCTCGCGGACGATCGAACTGGCGATCACGGTCGCATCGGACGAGGCCACCGCAGGTTCGGTCATTGCGAAGGCAGAGCGAATTTCGCCGGACAGCAGCGGATCCAGCCATTGTTTCTTCTGCTCAGCCGAACCATAGCGCAGCAATGTTTCCATGTTGCCGGTGTCGGGGGCCGAACAATTGAACACTTCCGGGGCGAAGAGACTGCGCCCCATGGTCTCGCACAACGGGGCGTAGTCAACGTTCGACAGTCCGTCGGGAGATTCGGCTGCGGGAAGAAACAAATTCCACAAGCCCGCCGCACGCGCTCTGATCTTGAGCTCTTCCACAACCGGATGGATGGCCCAGGGCCCGAGCCGCTCCGCCTCGAGGTAATAGCGGCGCTCTTGAGGATATATGTGCTCGGCCATAAAGGCTTGAAGCTGCTCGGCCAGGGCGATCCCGCGTTTGCTTTGCTCAATCACCTGCAACTCCCATCCTATTCTGTCGTCCAACAGTAGGGCAGGACCGTTCGACATGCAATATCGTCTGACGATCTTGACGGTGCAAACACACCAAGGTTATACTTCCGTAGTCGGGTGGAACTCGCGAATGGACAATGAATAACCCTTCAACTTCATCCGGGAACGGGGGCACCCTTCCTCTTGATCGGCTCACAGACTAGTTGTGTGGCAACTTGGATGGGTTTCGCGGTCCGTTGCGGGTCGAGCGCTTTGCCGGCGGCCAATCAAATCCGACCTTTAAACTTGAAGCGGCGTCTGGAAGTTACGTCCTGCGCCGTAAACCCGCAGGAGACGTGCTGCCTACAGCTCATGCGGTTGATCGTGAATTCCGCGTCTTAGGAGCAGTTGGTCGCGCTGGCATCCCGGTGCCCCGCGTTCACGCGTTGTGCACGGACCCGGAAGTTCTGGGCAGCATGTTCTACGTAATGGATTGGTACCGGGCCGAGTCTTCTGGGATCCTCAATTGCCGGATCTCGTGGCACGGGACCGGGGCCAAATTTTCGGTTCAATGAACAGAGTGATTTCCGCAATTCACAGCCTCGATCCGGACGCCATCGAACTCGGCAATTTTGGCCCTCGACAAGGCTATTTGGCCCGGCAGGTGACGCGTTGGACGAAACAGTATCGCGCCTCGGAAACGACGCCAAACGGAGCAATGGAGCAACTGATCCGATGGCTTCCCTCGCATCTCCCCAACGAAGGCGAGTTGCGCGTGGTTCACGGTGACTATCGTTTGGACAACGTCCTGATCCATCCGACCGAACCCCGAATCGTTGCGGTGCTCGATTGGGAATTGGCCACGCTAGGAGACCCGCTTGCCGATTTCGCCTATCACGCGATGACGTGGCGCAATCCTACAAGGAATCGCCAAGCGTGCGATCGACGGCACGGCTGCGAATGCAGATGCGGGCGACCTCGGAAGCAAAGCCCTGCCGCTTGCGGAGTTGGCGTGGCAATTGGCCAGCCGTCTCTGAGTTGCAGAGTTTCTGAGGAAATAGCACGATGGCAACAGAAGACCCGGAATCGCGCCGGGAGTTGACGGGAGAGCAGAAGCCGCGCTCGGCGACATCGATTGGACGTGACGAGATGCCGGATCGACGTAGGCCAATGATCTTCTTCGAACTTAGGGAATGATGATGTCCAGAACCTGCCTGCAAGCTGAACAGATCATGCCAAAGGCTTGTGACGGACGCTTTCGGGAACGGTCGCTGCTCGAATCACGCGTTCGGGAGAGCCAATTCGGCGGTCCGGGCCGGAATGGGCGGAGGAACTGAGCCGATCGATGAAGCTCAAGCCATCTGCCAAACCCTTCGCCTCGATGGCCAGTGCGTCCGATCGCATCGTGGCGGACGTAGTGCGTGGCCTTTATGATGGGCGATACGCACCGGGCCAGCGGTTGGTCGAGCCGGATATGATGCAACGGTACGAGGTCGGGCGAAGCACGGTGCGCGAGGCAATTAAGCGTCTTTCCGCGATTGGCGTTGCGGCGGCTCATCAGTTCCGAGGCGCACAAATCCGTCAACTCTCCCGGAAGGAAGCGCGGGACATCCTGCTCATAGTCGAGTTGATGGTCGGGCTCGCCGCACGTCTGGCCGCAGCCAATATCCAGAAGCCGGGCCATCGGCGTCAATTCAACGAATCCTATCGGCAGCTACTCACTTTCGCCAATGAGCGCGAGTCTTACGAGATGATCCGCGCGCGTGACCGTTTTTATCGCACGATGACACGCATCGGCGGAAACGCGGAACTGGCCCGCTTACTGCCAAATACCCAGGTTCATTTGGTGCGCACGCATCTGCGTATGCCGGTGGAGCTACGGTTTGAAGATTACCGCCGCATCGGCCAAGCGATTCTGGAGGGCGACGAACAAGCGGCGGAAGCGGCTGCCAGGCGACACGTTCGTCGTAGCATGGCTAAGCTTGATGAATTACCGGACGAGACTTTCGGCCCGGACTCCTTGGAGCAGTTCGACGCGCTCATTCAAGACGAAGACTAACCGCCAAGCTGGTCTCCAATGCACCACATATTCCGGAATTCATCGGTCTGCTGGCGAGCGCAGAACATGTTGCCAATCGTCAAGAGGCCCGGACAGGGACGGCGAACGATCTTGAATTGTCATGTGCGTGCCTTCCCTCCCAAGCAAACACACAGAATAATCCAAGTCTGACATTCTCGTTACGACGCTTTCGGAATGGAAACATGAGTTGGGGCGTCTCGCTCAACCGAAATCTTAAATTGAATTTTCCGATTGATCGGCTTCGGCACGCGGTAGCAGCAGCAGACTATGGCAGCCTCCGGCAAGCTGCCGAAGCGCTATCAATCAAGCAATCAACATTGAGCCGTTCAATTCAATTACTGGAACACAGGTTCGGCGCCAAGATATTTGAACGATCGCGCACTGGTGTACGAACTACGCCGATGGGACAGCAATTCCTGCGGATGGCGCGCTCGATAATCGAGCAGCTTGAGGCACTCACCGCTATCACGAAGGCGTCTGGCCGCGGCGAAACTGGTCGGCTCGCAATTGGTTTCTGCACATCCCTTACCGCAGGCAATCTGAGAGCGTCATTGCTGGATTTTCGTCAGAAATTTCCGCATATCGAATTCGCTACGGTGGAACGGCGGCGGGTGCACTTGGCAACCGGTCTTCGCAATGGCCTTCTCGATGTCCTGATCGTAACTGGAGGGCTGGCTCTGTCGAATAGCAATATAAAGCCACTTTGGAGCGAGCGGTTGTTTGTTGTTCTGCCTGAGGAGCACCCTCTAGCCGAACAAGACATCGTCTACTGGACCGATTTGCGCGACCAGACCATCATTCTGAGTGAGTACGATCCGGGGCGGGAGATTGAAGATCACTTGGTGTCACGGCTCGTTTCGCCCGACGAGCGCCCCAGGATCGAACGCCACAACATCAGCCGGGGTGTTGTGAAAAGCCTCGTCACCATGATGTTCGGAATCAGCATTGTCCAGGAATCCGAACATCGGAGCAAATTTCGCGGGGCTGGTCTATCGGGAGTTGCGCGATGGCGCCGGATCAAGTCTACTTGGCTATTCAGCTTATTGGCAGGATGACAATCAAAATCCCGCTTTGGAAGCATTCTTGAAATGCTCTCGGTACGCTACCCTTCATTTCGCTCGAGACGTTGATACTCTACGTGCTTTCAGAAATGCTCGATCAGTTCCCATGAACCGAGCCAGCATCGGTGCGATCAGCTTGGCGGGATCCATGGCCGGTTGGCTACTTTCGCGGGAAATGATTTCGGCATAGGCGACGAGATCGCGATGAACGCTCGCGGGCAATTCGATCGTCAGCTTGACCGGCTTGTCGTCGTCGATCGCTCCAAGTTTTAGCTTCGTCATCATCTCACCCGTTGTAAGGCTCGAGCACCAGGTCGCGGTTGACGATCACGCGTACCGGAAATCCCGGACGGATCGTCAGCGTGGGCTGCACATTGAGATTGCGCCGGACGACTTGCTGGCCGGTCTGATTAAGCGAGTCCGCCGCTCCCATCCGGAGTGCCTGAATGATCGCTGCGTTGGTGTTGTTGGTGGCGCCAGAATTCACCTCGGTGCCGACCGAGAGCAGCGTCGACAACGCTGCTGCCCCGAGCAGCTGCTTCCAATGGTTGTCGACCCCGTCCTCCAGCCCGGAATAGCCGCTGACCGCCCGTCGGAATGGCTTGCGCGAAGGATCCCTAAGCTATTGAAAAGCTTTGGTGGGCGCACCAGGGCTCGAACCTGGGACCCGCTGATTAAGAGTCAGCTGCTCTACCAACTGAGCTATGCGCCCGGCGCTTGGGACCGGAAAGCCTTTGCAAGCGGCCGTCGTTTAGCAAAGCGCCCCCCCAATGTCCAGCAAGGTTCGGCAAGTTTTCCAAGTCTTGTTCAGCAGGTTAAGACACGGAAAAACCGCCGGAATCCGGCGGCCTCCCGGATCTGGCGATCCCATGGGATCCGCCCGCCTCAGAGCCGATCCGAGCCGCCGTCGTGGTCTGGCCGCGGACCGCCGTCATGCTCCATCCAGCGATGCCGCCAGCCGCCCTCGCCGCCCATCCGGCCACGGTGGGTGAGCAGCGCGAGGCGCCGCTTCTGGCCCTCGTCGAGCGTCTTGTAGAGCGGGTCAGCCGCGTCTGCGATCTTCTTCAGCGCCGCCGAGGTCGCCGCCATGTCGTCGGCGCGCTGGCGCAGCCGCGCCACCGGATCATCCGGCGTATCCTCGTCCCTGTTCTGCGCGTCCTCGCGGGCCTTCATGCGCGCATTGGCCCGGTCCATCCGAAGCTTGGCAAAATCCCGCACCGCACTCTCCACCGGCGGCCACAGCTTGTCCTGGTCGGGCGTCAGCTTCAGCCCAGCATGAACCGCTGCAATCCGTGCATCCAGCATCGCGGCGCGATCCTCGGGGCTCAGCCGCATATGCTGCAGGTGCTCGCGAAACCAGCCATGCTGGGCGTAAACGGCGGTCGAGGCGGCGATCGCGAGCGCAGCCATGCCGGCGATAGCAAACCTTCTCATACGAACCTCCTCCGAAAGGCTAGGCCTGGCTTCAGGATGGTCGGAACGCCGCATGCTTTCAACTTACACTTTGGACAGACAGCACAGCCCTACTTCGATTTAATCAAGATTAACCGGCTCTGAACGGCGCTAGATCATGCCGAGCAGCCTGGGAAGCCATAGCGAAATCTCCGGCACATACGTAATCAGTCCCAGAAACACCAGCATCGCGCACAGCCATGGCAGCACCGCGACGGTGATCTCGCTGATTCCCATCTTGGCGATACTCGAGGCGATGTAGAGATTGAGCCCGACCGGTGGATGACACAGCCCGACTTCGGTATTGACAATCATTAGCACACCGAGGTGCACGGGATTGACGCCGAGCTTGGTTGCCAGCGGATAGAGAATGGGTGCCATGATCAAGAGGATCGACGACGGGTCCATGACGTTGCCAGCGGCAAGCAGGATCACGTTCACCACCAAGAGGAACATCCAGATCGAGAGATTCTTGTCGATGATCCAGGCCGCCATCGCCTGCGGAATCTGCTCATGGGTCATCAGGAACGAGAACAGCACCGCATTGGTGATGATGTAGAGCAGCATCGAGCTCATGCTCGCCGCCTGCAGCAAAACCTTCGGCACGTCCGTGAGCTTGAGCTCCTTGTAGACGAACACGGTGATGAAGAAGGCATACACGGCGGCGACGGCCGCAGCTTCGGTCGGCGTGAAGATGCCGCCATAGATGCCGCCGAGCACGATCGCGATCAGCAACAGGCCCCAGAAGCTGTCGACAAAGGCCTTGACCTGCTGGCCGAGCGTCGCCCGCTTCATCTTCGGATAGCCGTTGCGGTAGGCGACGAACCAGGTCACCGCAGCCAGCATCAGCGCAAGCAGGATGCCCGGCACGATGCCGGCCATGAACAGCGCGCCGATGGAGGTGTTGGTGGAGACGCCGTACAGCACCAGGATGATCGAGGGCGGCACCAGGATGCCCAGTGCGCCCGAGGTCGAGATCACGCCGACGCCGAAGCGGCGCGGATAGCCATAGTCGACCATCGCCGGCATCATGATCGAGCCGATCGCGACGACCGTGGCAACGCTCGAGCCCGAGATCGCCGCGAACATCGCACAGGCCGCGACGCCGGCAAGGCCAAGCCCACCCGGCAGATGTCCCACCAGGGACGTGGTGAAGGCTATCATCCTCCGTGCCACGCCGCCGCGGGTCAGGAAGGTGCCGGCGAGGATGAAGAAGGGGATCGCCATGATGCCGAAATTGTCGAGCCCGGAGAACAATTTCAGGCCGACGCTCTCGATCGGCACCTCCGTCATGGTGAACAGGAAGGTGAGCACGGTCAGGCCGAGCGAAATCGAGATCGGCATGCCCGTCAGCATCAGGGCAAACAGCAGTCCGAAGATCAGTGCCGCGCTCATCAGGCTTCTCCGAGCGCGATCGGCGCCTTCGGGCTGACCTCGATGTCGTCAACATGGGTCGCGTCATGATGCGGCAGCTCGCCGGTGCGGTAATAGCTCCACATCACCTGCAGGAAGCGGAAGCACATCAAATACGAGCCGAGCGGGATGCAGGCGTAGACGATCCAGCTCGGAATCTCCATGTCGGGCGAGACCTGATCGGTCGACATCAGCTCGATGACGAACTTCGCACCCATGGTGCCGACGATTCCGGTGAACAGCGCGCCGCCGAACAGGCCGAACAGGATGACCCATTTGCGCCAGTTGTCGTGCAGGCGGTTGATCAGCACATCAACGCCGACATGGATGCCGGTGCGCACGCCATAGGCCGCGCCGAACTTCGCCATCCAGATGAACATGTAGATGCAGAGTTCCTGCGACCAGGAGAGATCGATCCAGAACAGATAAGGGTAGAGGACGGGTATATCGACCAGGAAGCGATGGGCGACGGTGATGAAGGTGACCAGCGTCGCCGCGCCCATCAAGCTCGCGATGATGATCTCTTCCAGCCGGTCGAGAATGCGTAAGAACATGCAGATCCGGTCCCCCTGTAACGATGAACGGGCGGGCCGATGCCCGCCCGATCACTCAAATGCTGCCCGGCGCGCCGGTTAGTTGATTGGCCCGCGGCCGGTCTCCTTGAGGAATTCGTCGATCAGCGGCTGGCCGACGCGGGAGGCGACCTCCTTGTAGACCGGCATCATCGCCTGTCGCATGGCCTCGTTCTGCTCCGCCGTCAGCGTGATGATCTCGGTCTTGCCGGCCTTCTTGATCTGCTCCAGCGCGTCCTCGTTCTCCTTGACCGAGAGGCTGTTGCCATACTCGGTCGCCTCCTTCATCGCCTTACTGAGCTGGTCGCGGATGTCGGCGGGCAGGCCGTCCCAGAACTTCTTGTTCACGACCACGACGTAGCCGATATAGCCGTGGTTGGTAACGGTCGCGTATTTCTGCACCTCATGCATCTTCTGGGTGTAGATGTTCGACCAGGTGTTCTCCTGGCCGTCGACCACGCCGGTCTGCAGCGCCTGGTAGACGTCGGAGAACGCCATCACCTGCGGGATCGCACCGAGCGCGCGGAACTGCGCTTCCAGCACCTTGGAAGACTGGATGCGGAATTTCAGGCCCTTGTAGTCGGAAGGCGCCACCAGCTTCTTGTTGGCGCTCATCTGCTTGAAGCCGTTGTCCCAATAGGCGAGCCCGGTCATGCCCTTGGAGTCGAGCCGCTGGAGCAGTTTGGCCCCCAGCGGGCCATCCGTGACTTTGCGCAGCGCATTCAGGTCGGGAAGGATGTAAGGCAGGTCGAAGACTTCGAATTCCTTGATCCCGATCGGGCCGAACTTCGAGTTCGAGGGCGCCAGCATCTGCACGGCGCCAAGCTGCAGGGCTTCCAGCTCTTCCTTGTCCTTGTAGAGGGTCGAGTTCGGATAGACTTCGACCTTCACCTTGCCATCGGTGTATTTCTCGGCAAGCTCCTTGAACTTGTCGGCCGCCTTGCCCTTGGGCGTATCGGACGCCACCACATGGCTGAATTTCAGAACGATCGGGTTGTCAGCGGCTGAAGCCGGCCCGACCGAAATGAGTGCCGCAATCGATATGGCGGCCAAAACCAGTTTACGCATCTGTCCTCCCGCGCAGTCTTCTTGAGCGCGGCGCCGATGCGCCCGCCCCTGCCACTTTCCAAGTCCGGGGCAGCAT
>DASRBG010000197.1:0-24178 GCA_035653735.1 Gemmataceae bacterium | reverse complement strand
CTTCGGTTCACTTCCACGCATTCCGCACAGCGTCGTTCACCAGTTGGCGAAGATCGGCGGTTTCCACGCCCAGCGGCGCAAGCAGCACCCATGCCTTCGCGATGATCGCCAACATCTTCTTGTCTTCCTCTGACCACGAAGGCGTCCCTCTCGCGCCCGCCTCGACCACCAGCGCTGCGAGATCCCATTTCGTGATCAGCAGGGGCTTGAGAATTCTCGCCGCCTCCAGGATCGTGTCCGCGTGTGGCGCCGTGGGGTTGATTGGCTGCTTCACCGCCGTCCGCGTGCACGGTTCCGAGTACCGGTTCGCGTATAACCTACCCTCTTCCACCCGCAATCGCACCGGGTCCCCGGCAGGCATGTTCTTCGCCAGTCTTCGGACCCATGATCTTCCGGCGATGATCGTCTGCGGCCAAGTCCCGCGCGCCGGAGTCTTGGCAATTCCCGCGCCTGACTCGATCCACAGCCACCCATCCTCGAACTGAAGGCTCACTCCGGACGACCGCTTGCCCATCAACCCAGCGACGATCTCAACCGCATGCAGGAGATCGGCGCGGGCGACTTCAAGTTCGTAGGGCTGATTGGAATTCGGCGTCATGCGATCAGCTCCACCTGAACAGCTTCATTCCCGCTTCCTTCTCAAACGCCGCGCAAATCAGCGCGAGCCGGCGTTGGCGGAACTTCTTGAAGCCCTTCACGATGCCCCGGTCCCAGACGCCGCTCTCGGCCGCGACGGGAATCAGGTGGCTCTTCATCACGGTTTGGAACTGTTTGCGATTCTCCTCTTCGTAATCCCCCAGGTAGTTCCTCGGGACGCGCATCCCGATCGGCCCGTGGTCCCTGGCAACAAGAAAGCAGATATTGCAGAGGCTGTTGTAAATCCGGGCGGGCACGTGCTGCGCCAGTTGGGCTTGCGGGAAGATATGGTGCCGGTGCCTTTGGTCGCCGTGCCCGATGGCCTGGCCATCCGGGAATATGGGCTCGCCGTTGTCGAGAAATCGCGGTTGTTGGCGGGCCAGGAGGCAGAAGAAGGTGCGCGTCCGCGCCGAGCCGGCCTTATACTCTTCCGCCTGGATGTCGAGTATCGGGTCAAGAAGGTCGTCCAGCTTGAACAGCCTCCTGGTCCCGTTCCCTATGGCTTCGAAGAACCGGGTGTCCCACGCGATGTTTCTGTGGTAGCCCGCGCCGCTATAGCGCTTCGCCAGTCCTGTGGCCCAGAACCATTTGCGGATCTCGGCGGCTTGGCGGGCGTCGGGCTGACCCGGATGGTGGAAGAAGAACACCACCAGCGTCGCCAGCATGTTCGCCGAGGGCAGATACGACTCGTCGTGGACCGGAAAGCGGTTGCGCAGATAATTGAAGGCGGAAAACAGGGCGTTCTTGTAGCGGTGCCAGTGTTCGACAAACGCCTTCCGCTCGGCTTCGTCGTTCTCGATCCGCTTCGACCACCGGCGAGCCATCGCCTCCAGCTTCGGCGGATCGCCATCGAGGTCGGGCGGCTCGGTGACCAGGTTGAATCCCATGAGAATAGGATCGATCGCCTTGAGCTTGAAGCCGCGTTCCCGGATCTCATGGCGGAGCTGCTCTGCCATCGCCCTCACGTCCAGTTGCCCCATCAGCGCGACCGCGCGATCGGCCGACGTGATCCGCATGCCTTGCGAATTGACCCGGATGAACACGACCCCGATTTCCTCGAGGGTAGCGGAGAGGATGGTCACCACCGGAATTGGACAGTCCAGAAAGCGATTCCTACAATTCTGGATTCGGCCCAGGAACCACTTGGCTTTGCTGGGCATCTTCTTCTTCCAGTCTTTGTCCAGAATCGCGCTGAGCGGCACGTACTCCTGGCCCGACGGTTTCCGATGGACGATGCGGGGCGGGTTCTCCGCGTCCGGATCGGGACTGACGACGAAGCACAGCCGGCCGAAGTCGATTTCCTGGCCGGCATCGTTCTCCCGGCTTTCGCCCTTGAAGGCCTGATAGATCACCGACAGCCTCTGCTGGCCGTCGATGACGAACGAGATGGTCTTGTTCTTTGGATTGAACGACGGCAGGACCCCGGTAGCCTGCCGGATCAGGTTGGCCGACTTCTGGTTCATCTCCCACAGGAACAGGGAGCCGATCGGCATTTGATAGTAGATGCTGTCGAGCAGTTTCGCCGCCCGCCCGGCGTCCCACACGAAGTTCCTCTGGAGCTTGGGAATCGCGAACCGGTGATCGTGCAAGAGCGGATCGCGGAGGGCGCGAATCGTCCGGGTCGAGAGGATCGGCGCTTTCATCGGCCACCGCCATCAGGATCGAGGCCTGCGGTGGGGCTCGATGCCTGCGTCGTGTAAGGGATCACTTGGGCGCCTCCCCCTTGGCAAGTAAGTCCTGGAGGTTGTAGTTGATGCTCTCCACGGCGAAGTCCGGTTCCTGCTGGAAGGGCCGGCGGATGTAGACGAGCTTCTGCTGCCCGTCCTCTACCTGGCCGATCGCCAGGATGAAATCCTCCGGCTTGTTTAGCGCCGTGAGGATCTCATTCCGCGTGACCGTCACGGTCAGCGCGCCGGCGACTCGGCCCTTTACTTCGATGAACCGCAGTTTCCCGTCCGCGACCTTCGATTCGATGTCGTATCCGCACTTATCGTCGCTCACATCGCGCGGGTGGTTGCCGAGCATTTCCTCGGCCTTCATGACCATCTCCATGGCCAGCAGTTCCATCTGCTTCCGGGCTTCCGCCGACGCGGCGTCTGCGGCGGCATGGTCCGCGGGCGCGGGTGGAAGGAGTTTGCGGAGAAGCCCGATGGGAACCACCAGCGATCCGCCGATGGCGACCGGCGGCAGAGGCGCAATTTGACGTTCCAGTTCGAGTTCCGCCATCCGCCTCTGGAGCCGGGCTTGCAGTTCGTCGGCCCGCTGGCGAGCCTTTCCCGAGTTGATCTTGGCGTTGGTCTTCCCGGCCAGTTCCTGATCCTTGAGTTGATTGGCGCGATGGTCCCAGTAGGTGATCTCCTTGGTCAGCCGGTCCTTGACCGCAGCCATGGTTCGGGTCACCAGATCCTCGCGGCGTTGCCGGACTTCGCCGAGGTGTGCGGGCACGAGGTTCGCAATCGCGTGGCCCACGACCACCGTTTCCAGGTCGCCCTTCAACCAGGCTTGCGACTCCAGCGTTGCCGTCAGGCTAGTCCGCTCCTCATCCGTGGCGGGCCTGTAGTCCAGGTACGGCGCGTACCCGGCGTTCCGGGTGGAACCTCCGGTATCGGTCTCGACGAACTGCAGTTGCCGGGAGACCACGCGGCGGTTGCCGGCCTTGTCGGTGCGGCCGTCCTGGATGGCGTGCTCCAGGTAGAAGAGCACGCGGACGCCTTCGCCCGGGTCGTCGGGGTCCACGAGGACCGCCCCCCGCTTCAGGAGGTCGCGGTTGCGTTCCAGGATCAGATCGATGGTCGCGCCGAGAAGCGGCTGACCGGGACAGACGAACGTGGCCAGCGGTTGGCCTGGAACGGCGCACAGGGACTTCTCGAAGGTGATGCGCTCGTACTTGCCCAGGACCGGCTCGCCGGTCCCGATCAGGCGGTCCCGCTGGCGGATCAGGGCGGGCACGTGCGTGATTTCGAAGCGGCGGGGTTCGCGCTCCTTGATGGAACCTCCCAGAATCCGGAAAGCCTCCAGGAAGAACGACTCGATGAAGTGCGGCTGGAGGCGGCGCGCCTCGGCGCGCTCCATGTCCTCTCGAATCCTCTGAACCTGGGACGCATCCATGCTGTCGTTGGCCAGCGCACGCTCTTCCAGTAGTTCCTGGCAGTGCTTGCGGTCGGTCAGGTTGTCGACGATCTGGTGCAGGCGCGCCTTGACCTCGGGCTGGTCGCCGTACCGGATGGCCTCGATGAGCAGGTCGCGGAGCCGTTGCTCGCGGAAGAGTTGGCCCAGGATATCGAAGACGCCGCCGCCGAGGGCTTCCCGCTCCAATTCGATCTTTTCGAGGAGGCGTTTGTAGACGTCGCCCTCGCGCGTCTCTTCCGCCAGCAGGTTCCAGAGATGGCAGACTTCGGTCTGGCCGATGCGGTGGATGCGGCCGAAGCGCTGTTCCAGGCGGTTCGGGTTCCAGGGCAGGTCATAGTTGACCATCAGGTGGGCGCGCTGTAAGTTGATGCCTTCGCCGGCCGCATCGGTGGCCAGCAGGATGAGAACGTCCTTGTCCTGTTTGAACGCCTCCTGCGCCTTGGTGCGCTCCTCGCGGCCCATGCCGCCGTGAACAGTGACGAGCGCTTCGGGCGCGCCGAGCAGGGCGCGCAGGCGCTCGGTCAAGTAGTTCAACGTGTCGCGGTGCTCGCTGAAGATGACCATCTTCCGGCGGTGGCCCTGCGCATCGAACATCTCGGCGTGGTTCTGGAGGAGGGACGACAACTCCTCCCACTTCTTATCGGTCCCGCTGCGCCGGACTTTCAGCGCCAACGTTTCCAGGCCTTTAAGGATTTCGATTTCAGCCTGCAGTTCCGCGATGGTGCGCGCCGCGGTCGCCTGATCGACGACGACCTCTTCGGTCTCCTCCACCTCGGCGTCGGGCGCATCGTCCAGATCGTCGATGTCTTCCTCGGTGAGGGTGGGCAGTCCCTGGGAGCCGTTTTCCTGCAGCGCGCCGCCGCGCTTGAGGATCTGTTCTTCGCGCAGGCGCCGCTCGAGCCGTTCTCGGCGCCGCCGGAGGGACTGCAGGATCGCCTCGGGCGAAGACGCCAGCCGCCGCTGCAGGATGGTCAGGGCGAATCCCACCGTTCCTTTGCGGCCCTCGCTCTCCAGCGCATCGGCGCGGTTGAATTCCTCGCGGACGTAGTCGGTGACGCTCTTGTACAGGGCGGCTTCGGCGTCGGAGAGCTTGTAGCCAACGGTGTACGCCCGCCGCTCGGGGAACAGCGGCGTGCCGTCGAACTTGAGCAACTGCTCCTTCACCAGGCGGCGCATGAGGTCGGATGCATCGACGGTGTGCACGCCATCGCGCGCCCGGCCTTCGAAGCGGTCGCTGTCCAGCAACGCCAGAAACAATTGGAAGTCTTCCGGCTTGCCGTTGTGCGGCGTCGCCGTCATCATCAGCAGATGCCGGGTGAGCTGCCCGAGGAGTTGGCCGAGGCGGTAGCGCTTGGTGTACTTGACCTCGCTGCCGAAGAAGGTGGCCGACATCTTGTGGGCTTCGTCGCACACCACCAGATCCCAGTCGGTGTTGGCCAGCTTCGCCTGCACGTCCTCATTCCGGCTCAGCTTGTCCAGCCGGCAGATGGCCAGGGGATTCTCGGCGAACCAGTTGCCGGTGCGCGCCGATTCGAGTTTGTCGTTGGTCAGGATTTCGAAGGGAAGCTGGAATCGCTGGTAGAGTTCGTCCTGCCACTGCTCGGCGAGATTGCCGGGGCACACGATCATGCATCGGTGGAGGTCGCCGCGGATCAGTAGTTCCTTGATTAGCAGCCCGGCCATGATCGTCTTGCCGGCGCCGGGGTCGTCGGCCAGGAGGAACCGCAGCGGTTGCCGCGGCAGCATCTCGCCGTAGACGGCGGTGATCTGGTGCGGCAGCGGATCCACCATCGACGTGTGAATGGCGAGCAGCGGATCGAAGAGATGGGCCAGGTCGATCCGGTGGGCCTCGGAGACCAGGCGAAACAGCTTCCCGTCGCCGTCGAAGCTCCATGGCCGACCGGATTCCACGACTTCGAGGGTGGGCTCGCGGTCCCGGTACAGGAGCACGACGCTGGGCTTTCCGGCGGGATCTTTGTACGTCAGTTCGATCGCCGCCGAACCATACCACTTGACGTCAATTACGGTGACGAGGCAGTCGGGCAGGATGCCTTTGACCGAGGCACCGCGTTTGAGATCCTCCAGTTTCGCCATAATCAGTCGTCCCCTGCCACGATAACCTCTGCAGCGCCGCCCTCGTCCAGGCCGGCTCTTTTCAGCAAGTGACTAACCTCGTCACTGGCCATAGAAAGCAGTGCAGCCACTTCGCCGAGTTTGGCCCGCGTGATCAGTTCGCGCCGGTACGCCTCGAGAGCCAAACTCAGTACGCGATGCCGGAAGCCGTCTTTGTCGTCGTCAGTCTCGTCCGGCAACGAAAGCAGGCTCGCCAACTCGCGACCATAGCCTGCATCCTCGGCGTCCTTCAACTGCTCGAACTCACCCTGCGTGACGAGCTTTAAGTTCAACAGCCGAAACAGCGCCGCCAGTCGGCTTACGCCAAAGTGATGGGCAACATGGGCGACATCGTAAAGTTGAATTGCTTGGCTCCCTGGCCGTGCCCGCCCTTCCGCCAGAACCGAGCCAGCTTCATCGAATACCTGTGCAGTGGCTCGGCTCGCCTTGCCCTTTCCCACAGCGATGATGATGGGCCGAACACCCTCGCCCGGCATCAGGAACGCGGCCGCGAACGCGTTCGCACGCACCTCAACCAATTCGTCTCGGTCGGAGGAACGGGTAACAATACCCTTCAGGCGCCGATCGAACAGCACATGCGCGTACTCATGCGCGAAAGAAAACCGGCGCCTCGCGGGCGCATGCTGCCGATTCGCCACGATGAAGAGTCCTGCGCTCTGATTGCTGATGGTGATTCCTGAGATCTCGTCCGGGAGATCTACAATTCCCGTACGAACGCCTTGCGTTTCGAGCAGCTCAGGCAATGGCGGCGCTGGAGCCCATCCTAGGCCCAAGCGACGGCGCTCCTGCTCGGCGGCACGCTCGCCCTGCTGGATGGCATCCCACCGCGAACGCGGCGTCACCACCTCATAGGTGACCGCTCCGGCCAAGTCCCTATCGATGCCGAGGAGACCTTCCAGGTTCGTGACTTCGCGTCCAAGCGCGATACAGGCACGTAGGCTGTCAGCGACCTCTTCGTGATTGGCGATTTCCGGTTCCGCCCGGAAAAGAACAGCAAGCGCGTCCTCTTCCTCGAAGCTATCGGCCACGAACTCACGGATGTCACGCCCGAACAGGTAGGCGAGTTTGTCCAACTCGATGCTGGTGGCGGCCCGGTTACCGAGCTCCATCTGTGCGACCGTCGGTCGGGAGACGCCGAGGCGGCGTGCCACATCCTCCTGCGTCATGCCACATGATTCACGCGCAGCGCGCAACCTCCGACCCATTTCCTGCGGACTTACTGGCATGGACGGGTCCTTTCTGCTTGTGGGCTCAATCAGGTGAAGGTTATCACCCTTTACAGGGATTGTAAATATACGGATAGCAGTGTTAAGATTGAGCATCCGCTTTGGCGGAGCACAACCATCGATTGAGGGGCAAACCATGCGGATGGAATTCACACCGCGCCACTTTCTTCGCCTTGTGTCACTGCCGTTGTTGCGCACCTACTTCGAGCAGCGTTGCCTGCTCGACGGCTTCAACTGGGACGGGCTTGGCGAATCGGTTGAACCCCTGCACAGCGCCTGGATGGACCTGCCCGCCAAAGAGCGGCATGCCGTTTGGGTCGACTTCGAAAACGTGTTCGGCCTTTGCTCAAGGCACGGCCTCCAAACCCTCCTGGAATCTGCCAGCGCGAATCGAGAGCGGGTCGCCGCAGCCATGGGAAAAGGCAGCATGGCCGACAAGGCGTTCCGCGTGCTCATCGAACACCCTGATGTCTTTCGTGTTGCCAGTCAGTTTGCCTGGGCAGACGGACTGAAACGGCATTGGCAGCCGAGGCAGGACATTCCGGCGGCCGAGCCATCGATCGAACCCGGCTCGTTGACGCAGCTAAAGGAAGCCGTGGTGGCGCGCTACAGGGAACTCGACGACCGGGGAGAGTACAGCGAAGTCGAAGTGCACTGGCGTGGCGATGCGCTCTACGTCATGATCTACATCTCGGACCATCCGGAATCTGTGATGCACTTCGAGGACTCGAACCAGTTGAAGCACTCCACTCAGCAGCGGGCGTTCGATGTCGTCTACCGGTATGAGCCCGCGAGCGGTGCGTTCGAGATGTATGCCGAAGGCGACAGGGAATTCCGACGGAGCCTAGCCCAGGACTTCGTCGGCAGCATTCTGCGGCAGAACGTTACGCTGCCGCTGGATGAGCATCTGGCGTTCGACTTGGAGAAGCTGAAGAATCCGAACTTCCGCTTCGCGACCGATAACCTGGATGGCGTCAAGTCGATGGAACTCTGCGCCATGCGGTTGGCGGCAGCGGGCGCCAACGGCGGGCGGATCACATTCGGGGCGGCGCCGCGGATTCCGAAACCGCAACTGCTCGATTTCATCAAGAGGGGACTGAACGAGACCCACCTGCCGCTTAACAATCTGACAGTCGAGCATGTGACCATCAAGGCCCAGGTAGCCAACGGCAGCCGGCGTCCCGCCAGCGTCACCTTCAACATCAGCGCCAGCAATACCTGCAATCTGAAGGACACGGCGCTGCACAACAAGATCCGCACGTGCCTGAAACGGTCGGGAGTGATCCGTGGACAGTCCGCTGACGCAGCTTCTCAGTCGAGCTGATCTCGCCGGACACGTCGTCGGTTATGACGAGGCGCGCCGGTGGCCGGCGGCGGAGCGCGACGCGATCCTGCGTCTCGGCCTACTGCGGAAAGTCGCCGATGCGGAGTATGCCACGTGCGAAATCTGCCCGGACGCGGAGCCATGCGAGCTAAGCCTGGACATCGGCCCGGACCCCCGCGTTCATTGCCCACAGCACGGCCTGGTCCGCATCGCGCGGGAGCGCCTCCAGCAGTGGGAGGTTGACTTCGAGAAGCTCGGCTTGCTGCTGATCGAGAACCTCGGCCTGACCGGAGGGATGCACACCATCACGCCAGGTCGGGTCTGGCAACTTGGGCGTCGCCGAGTGAGCGGCCGCACGGCGGAGTTCTTCCTGGTGCAAGGAGTCGCCTGGCCGGATTCGGTAGAGGTTCTGCGGGCAGCGCCGAAACTCGTGGGCTCGCCCGCGCCGGTCATCGTGTGCCCGGACCAGCTGTCGCCAGACGCTCTGTGGCGGGAATCCGGCCGCATGTTCTTTCGCCTACGCGAGTGGGCGCGTCTGTCCGACGGTCAACTCGTCGTGGACTTCGACGAATTCGCCGATCTATACCGTCAGACGACCGATGCATTTGAGAAGCCGTTGGCGACGACGCCCGTCGAAAAACGGGGGTCTCTGATCGAGCGATACTGCCAGGAACACAGCTGCAAACGGAAACAGGTCTACACGTGGGCCGGCGTCGACCGGGGCGACCTGAACCGATGGAAGAACGGTGACCCGTCAATTCCAGACGGAGGTGAGCCTGCCGTGCGGATCGAGCGTCTCCTCCAGTTAGACCAGCGGTCCAGGGCCTGATTCCTCTCCCATCATTTTCCCCATCACTCCCAACGTTGATCCCCAACATACCCTCTGCCTCATCATCGGCGTGTGGAAACGGTTCGAAACACCGAGGGGACACGCGAAATGGGCGACCAACCGATCGAATCCCTGCTGGACGAACGCGACGTGGCGCGGTGGATTCGCGTCTCCGTCGCCACGCTCCGCTACTGGCGCGGTGAAGGCAAGGGCCCGCGCTACCGCAAAGTCGGTCAGCTGGTCCGCTACGCTCCATCGGATGTCCAGGATTGGCTGAACACCCGCCCCGCTGGCGGCGAGGGCGTGGGCGAGGAGGCTTCCCGTGCCTGATGCCGCCTTCGCCGATGTGGACGCCGGCCGCATCTTGCTGCGGACGCCGTTTTCAAATCTCGTCCTCTGCAAGCGGGTCCCCGGAGCCTCGTGGGACGCGAAACGCCGGATGTGGGCGTACCCGGCGACGCCGACACATGCCCGCCTGATCCGATCATCAATTCCACGACTGCAAGTCAGCGACAGGTTCTCTGCACTTTTGGAATCCAAGGCCTCGGCTGAGGTCCGGGTGCAACCTGCCCCACCGCCGCTGACGCAGCCGGAAACCACAGTTGAACTTCCGGCCGGCCTCAAGACCAAACCGTGGCGGCATCAGATTGATGCATTCCAATTCACGATGGAGCGCCTGGTGCGCGGGGCAGGCGCCGTCCTACTCGCCCTTGAGATGGGCGTCGGAAAGACGCTCGTCGCGCTGATGGTGCTGGCGGCGCTCGCCGCGAAACGTATCCTGATCTGCTGCCCGCTGCGTGTCGTGCCCGTCTGGGAAATGCAGATCGAGCGCCACCTTGGTCTGCCCCTGATCGTCGTCACCTTGGACGACAGCGTCGGCAGCGTCGCCAAGAAGAAGAGTCTCGCCGAGGAGAAGCTCCGCCTGGCTGAGACGACCGGGCGGCCTTTGGTCGTGATCATCAACTATGACTCGGTCTGGCGCAGCCCCTTCGCGGATTGGGCGGAAGCCCAGCAGTGGGATCTGATCATCACCGACGAGTCGCATCGCCTTAAGGCGCCCGGCGGCAAGGCGAGCCTTGCCTTCAAACGGCTGCGCCCGCATGCGCGCGCCCGGCTGGCGCTCACCGGCACCCCGATGCCGCACAGCCCACTCGATGTTTACGCGCAGTTCCGATTCCTGAACCAGACGATCTTCGGCCCGTCGTTCGCGGCGTTTCGTCAGAAGTACGCGGTCATGGGTGGTTTCCAGCGCAAGCAGGTGACCGGCTTCCAGTGCCTGGATGAACTCGAAGCGTTGATGCGAACCATCACCTACCGCGTTTCGAAGGACGTTCTCGATTTGCCGCCGCAGACCCACGTGACCTACCACTGCGAGCTCTCTGGCGAGGCACAACGCATATACCGCGACCTCGAAGACGACTTCGTCGCCGAGGTTCGTGATGGCAGGGTCACGGCCAGCAACGCCATGGTGAAGTTGCTCCGCTTGCAGCAGGTGGCAGGCGGATGGGTCAAGACTGACGACGGCCAGTATCATCGCGTGGATTCCGCCAAGGAGAAGCTGCTCGCCGACACTCTGGAGGACATTGGCTCCGAGGAGCCCGTGGTCGTCTTCTGCCGGTTCCATGCGGACCTGGACGCAGTTCATGAGGCCGCGAAGTCCGCCGGTTTCGCCAGCCTCGAGCTTTCCGGTCGCCGGGATGAGTTGAAGTCCTGGCAGGACGGTCAATCACAGGTTCTCGCAGTCCAGATCAGCGCCGGCGGCGTCGGCGTCGATCTCACGCGCGCCCGCTATTCCATTTACTACTCGCTCAGTTTTTCGCTGGGCGAATACGACCAGGCATTGAGCCGGGTTCACCGTCCCGGCCAGACCCGCCCGGTGGAGCACATCCACCTGGTGGCGCGAAACACGGTGGACACGAAGATCATGCGCGCGTTGGAGAAGCGCGCCGAAGTAGTCACGGCCATCTTGGCCGAGATCAAAGCCTAACCGAAGAAAGGACGCTCGCAATGAACATCGAGCAGTTGAAGGAGTTCGTGTGCCTGGAGACGCGCAAGCGCGAACTCGACTCAGAACTCAAAGCAATCGCAGCACGAATCGACGATCTGGAGCAGGCCCTTGTGCCTCAGTTCCTAACGGACGGCGTCGCCTCAATGAAGGTCGATGGCCGCACCGTTTACATCGCCCAGGACATCCAGGCTGGGCCGGCCAACGACCGCGCGGAAGTGATCGGAGCGCTGAAGCAATCCGAACTCGGCCAGTACGTGTCGGAGAACTACAACACCCAGTCGCTACGCGCGTTCGTGCGCGAGGTGGCCGAAGAAGTCAGGCTGCGGTGCCAGCAGCAGGACCGGCTGTTCACCGAAGAAGAAGTTCGCGTCGCGTTGCCCGCGCCACTGTGCGACGCCCTCAAGATTTCGTTCGTTCATTCCCTACGCAGCAGGAAAGCCTAACCAACCCAAGCCAAACCAAGGAGAGCCACTATGTCTACCGATCTCATTCAAATCCAAACGCCCCGCGCGCTCGCCGCGCTCGACGGTAATCTGGACGCCATCAACGAGGCCATCGCCACCAACATCAGCGGCGGCGGCATCACCGACTTCGATCTCCCGAGGGTGAAGATCTCCGGGGGCGCGAGCCCTCGCTGGATCGTGCCAACCCTCGAGGGAGAGGAGACGCTCCCCCGCATCGACGGTGTGATCGTGTTTTCCCGCGACACCCGGGTTTACTACAAGACCGCTTTCGGCAAGAGCAGCGGCAAGCAGCCGCCCGACTGCACTTCGGCCGATGGGATCACCGGCAAGGGTAAGCCGGGTGGGGATTGTTCGCGGTGCCCGCTGGCGGAATACGGCAGTGCGGAAGAGGGCGCCGGGCAGGCCTGCAAGCAGGTCAAGCAGATCTTCGTTCTGCGCGGCGATCTCCTGCTGCCCGAGGTGGTGTCGCTGCCGCCAACCAGCCTCAAAGGCGCCCGGCAGTTCTTCCTGAAGCTCACCACGCAGGGCATCCCGTATTACCAGGCACTGGTTGGCCTCGAACTGGAGAAGGCGCAGAACGCCGCCGGCATCCCGTACGGCAAGGCGGCGCTGAAGTTCGTCCGCAGATTGACGCCGGAAGAGGCGGGCCGCGCGCAGCAGTATCACGAACTCTGCCGCACCCTGGCCGTTCGTGTGCCGACCGGACTTGACCCCGAGGCGCGGGACCAGTCCGGAGAGCAGGGGCCGTTTTGAGCGAGGCGCCCAATGAATGACTATGCTGTCCTGGCTCTCACCGCAGCGATATTCATTCTGCTGCTGTGGCTCACACAAAGGCCGTCGCCAAACAAACGGCGGCCAGTGACTCTTGGGCTCGCCCGCCTGTTTCGCCGGGCGGGCCGGTGGCTCTGGGCGTTGGGCGAAGCGGTCGAGATCGGCTTCTTCCATGGGCGTAAGGTGCGGGAGCGCATCAGTCTCGATCTGGAATCGACCGAATCGGGAGGCCAGTGATGCCGCGGCGAACCTCCCCTCGGGAGTCGACCATCGTCGCCGCCATCATGCAGGCGCTCAAGTCGGTGCCTGACCTGGTCGTGCGCAAACGCTGGGGCAGTGAGATGGCGGCCGCCGGCGACCCCGATCTCACAGGCTGCTACCGAGGCCTTCACTTCGAGCTCGAGGTGAAGGCGCCAGGTGGACGCCTGACTCGAATCCAGGAAGTGCGCCTTGAAGAGTGGCGCCGGGCCGGCGCGGTGGTGGGCGTCGTCCACAGCGCTGGCGAAGCGCGGAGGGTGCTCGGTATCGAGGCTGTTCCGGAATGAACAAAGGTCCCTACTGCCTCGACGCCTGGCGGCGCTTCAAAGAAGGCCTCTCCCAGAACGATGGGAAGCCAGCGACACAGTCTCTCGCCGACATACCGGCGGACGCCGAAATGGACGAGGGGATTGTGCTCGGCTGCTGGAACGGCGAGCGGTTCGTGTCCTGGGAGAACTGGCTCGCCACGGCTCCCATCACGCGTGATCCTCAACCCGAAGGGCCGGTGATTCCGGCAGACGCGCGGTGCGTCAAGGCAACCTGCGGCAACACGCCTGTCTGGCTCGTGCGGGACGGTGATCGCTGGCTGATGTTCGCCGGTACGCGGACGTCCCGCCGGCGCGACTTCGCTTCTCCGTTTCTGAGCCACGCCCAGAGGACGGCGGAGAGCTGGTACGGGCCTGCGACAAAAGGCTGGCAAGTCGGAGCAAAAGAATGAACCCGCAATCGTTCTTAGATCTTCTTTGGGGCAACAAGCCCGAGCACCTATACATCCTCATCTGGACGCTCCAGGACAAGCGCTCGCACTGGTGCCGCGACGTCGGCCGAGCCGCCGCGGTGGTCGCAGCCTGTAGCGCGATGGACATCTACGTTGGCGTCGGCCTCTCACCGGAAGATTTCGGCACCCATCAGCGTTGCCCGGCGGACCGCATTGCCGGCATCGCGGCGCTCTGGGCAGATTTCGATCTCCTGTCCGACGCTCATCCGAAGAAGGCGCTGCCGGCGACGCTCGGCGAGGCGTTGTCCGTCATTCCGGCGCAGTTCCCACCGACGGTCACTGTTGCGACCGGCAACGGCGGCCACGCCTGGTGGGTGCTGAAGGAGCCGCTGATCTTTGACAGTGACCGGGAGCGGGATCGTGCGGCGGCTGTCGTCCACCGGTGGCAGAGCCTGCTCCGGTTCAACGCTGCGAACCGAGGCTGGGCGTTCGATCGCCTCGCCGATCTACCGCGTGTCCTGCGGATTCCGGGCACCCGCAATTTCAAGGACCCACAATCGCCGAAGCCGGTTGAAATACACGAACTGATTGACCGCCGGTATAACCTCTCCGATTTCGATGACCTGCTCGATGGCCTCGGAATTCCAGGGCGAGACTCCCAGGATCGGACAACGCGCAGTTTCACAGAGACTGCCGCGGACAACAGCTTGGTCGTCAACCTGAACGCACAGGTGCCGGAAGAGTTGATCCGCCGCTGGGCCGACGCCGACATGCGCTTCAGGAATACGTGGTTCCGGCAGCGGCACGACTTGAAGGACCAGTCGCAGAGCGGCTACGACCTTGCACTCGCCGACTTCGGCGTCGACGCGGGCCTCGAGCCGCAGCAGATCGTCGATCTCATCATCCACCACCGCCGACTTCACAACCAGAAGCAGCGCACGCGTAGCGATTATTTCCAGCGGACGTTGGCGCGCGCGGCAAGTCGAGCGGAAGATGCATCGGTCGATCGTGCAGGTGAGACGCTAGTAGTCCAAAATGCCGCCGCCGGAGCCCCGCAAGATGGACTACAGCCGCACTCAACGCCGGAGCCCGGCCCGCCCACCGAACCGGTCGATCCCCTGGCTGCCAAAGCCGCACTCTGCGAATCCATCTCGGCTACACTCGGCATCCGGATCCTGCGCCTCGTGAAGATCACCGGGAAGGAACCGACCTACCAGGTCGAGCTGGAGCACGGCCGCATCGAGCTTCCCAACGTCTCCGGCCTCATCGAACAGAAGTCCCTGAGGCTGGCGATCGCGAGCGCCGTGAACAAGATCATCCCCAAGATTAAGCCGCGCGTGTGGGAGCGCCTGGCTCAGGCGATGCTCGACGCGCTCATCGAGCGCGAGGGCGGGGTCGAAACGGAGTTCGAAGGGGCGATGCGCGTGAACCTCGGGCACTACCTGACCGAAACCGCGTTCATCCCAGCCATCGAGGGACAACCCTCCCATGCGATTCGGCGGCCCATGATCATTGGCGACCAAATCGCGGTCAACTCGGTCGATCTGCAGCTTTACCTCAACAAAACTTTCGGACAGAACCTGTCGGTGAAAGCCATCGCGTCGATGCTTTTCGCCATCGGGGCACAGAGCATCCGGGTGCGCGGCGCGAAGATCCGCGAGCAAGGCCGTTGGCTGCTCCCGCGCGACCAGTTCGACCCTGCCGACTTCACTGCGCAGGGGCAGGAAATCCCACGAGAGGAAGAGACCTATGTCGAATCAGAATGAGCAGGCCTGCGGGACCTTGGACGAAATCGGGCAGCGCGATCATTCCATCACTTCGGAGTACCGGATCTTCGGCCCTCCAGGAACGGGCAAGACAACCAACCTGACGCGCCAGATCAGGCGTGCCGTGGATCGCTTCGGTCCGGACGCGGTGTTGATCACGAGTTTCTCCCGCGCGGCGGCCGCCGAACTCGCCGGACGCGAGTTGCCCGTTGAGCCCGATCGAATCGGGACGCTCCATTCGCACTGCTACCACGCGCTCGGCGGGCCGCAGATCGCCGAGTGCAACGTCGACGAGTGGAACAAAGACAATCCCCACTTGCAGATCACTTCAAAGAAGAAGCAAGGCGTGCTCGACGGAGAGGACTCGACTGAGGACGATGGCGAGGGCAAAAAGGAGGGTGATCAGTGGCTGGAAGACCTGAGCCGGTATCGCGGCCAGATGCTGCCGCCTGGCGCCTGGCCACCGGCGCTGCGACAGTTTGCAGTCAGGTGGCAGGCGTACAAGAATGCCAACGGCCTGCTCGATTTCTGCGACACGATCGAGCGCTGCCTGCTCGACGTGCGCATCGCGCCGAAGCGGCCATCGGTGATCTTCGCCGACGAGGCGCAGGACCTCAACCGGATGCAGTTGAGCCTCATCCGGCAGTGGGGCCGCTACACCGACTACTTCATCGTGGCCGGCGACGACGACCAGACCATCTACTCTTTCACCGGCGCATCGCCGGAGGCCATCCTGAACCCGGAGATCCCGGAAGATCACAAGATCATCCTGAAGCAGAGTTACCGCGTCCCGCGCGCCGTCCATGGCGTCGCGAACGCACTGATTCACCAAGTGTCCAAGCGCCAGGAGAAGGAATATCTGCCGCGCGCCGCCGCAGGCTTCTGCTCCACGGTCTCCGGCAACTGGGAGACGCCCGATTACGGCGTACTCAGGACGGCGATGGAGCAACTCGAGCGCGGCCGCAACGTGATGTTCCTGGCAACGTGTTCCTACATGCTGCGGCCCATCATTCAGGTGCTTCGCAAGAACGCGATCCCGTTCCATAACCCGTACCGCCGCAGCAACGGCTTCTGGAACCCGCTGCGCATCGGACGGCGCGGCTCTACGGTGAACCGCGTTTTGGCGTTGCTGGTGGCGCATCCGGACTTCGGTGATGGCCACCGCGAATGGACCGCGGGCGACTTCGTTCAATGGACCGAATGGCTCACTGCGAAGGGCGTCTTGAAGCACGGGGCCAAGTCCGAACTCCGAGGCAAGGACTCCGCGAAGCCACTCACGATCGCGGACCTCGACGCCATCTTTGAACCGGCTGCGCTCCAATCGCTCCTCGCCTGCTTCGAAGGAGATCATCGCTCGCTGCTCCGCTGGTGGCGCATTCGCGTGAACGGCGCGATGCAAAACCGCATCCAATTTCCGGCCGACATCGCCGACGTGCGCGGGCCGCAAGCCTTGATGGAAAGCCCACAGGTCATCGTTGGTACGATCCACTCGGTTAAAGGCGGCGAGGCCGATGTCGTCGTTCTCTTCCCGGATCTGAGTCAGGCCGGCGACGCCTCCTATCAGCGCTACGGCCCTCCCAGAGATGGTGTCATCCGCCAGTTTTATGTCGGCATGACACGCGCCCGCGAGGCGCTCTACATCGCCGACCGCGCCAGCACCATGGCGGCCCACCTGCTCGCGTAATTCATTGACAAGATTGGACTTGAACGACATGCGCGACGAAGGTACCCTTCATACCCTGACGGGAGGTTTGAAGGTCAAAGTGCGCGTGCAGCACCCCAAGATTCTGGAGGCGAAGTTCCGCGAAGGCTGGAAGTGGTTCTTCCGCTACTACGCCGACGACATCCAGGCGGACGGCTCCATCAAGACGGTCCGCAAGAAGCACGCGGTGGGTTTCAGCCGCGGCGACGAGAAGATCACCAAAAAGGAAGCCGAGGTCGAACGGGACAAGTTCCTCTCCACGTTGAACGCGCCAACCGTCGAAGCCGCTGTCGAACAGGTCGCCGCCACCGGCGTCGCATTGATCAGCGAAATCGCCCGCATGTACGAGGAGGGCTACCTGAGCCGCGAGAAGCAGCTCGCAAAGGCGACGCGCGAGAAACAGCGGCACCTTCTGAATCGCTACATTGTCCCCAAGTGGGGCGCATTCCGGCTTAACCAACTGCGCCCGCAGGCCGTCGAGGACTGGCTCCATTCCACCTTTGATTCCTGGTGGACCATGTACTCGGTCCGCGCCACGCTGAGCCAGCTCTACTACTATGCTGAGGGCCACGGGCTCTGGGAAGAGGGGCGCCGCAGCCCGGCGAGCAAGGCAAAACTCGGCCGCAAACGGTACACGACCGAGCGCCGAATCCTCTCCTTCGAAGAAACTGCGCGTGTCCTCGCTCGGATGAATCCGGAAGAACGCCTCGTCATTGAACTGTGCATCGCCACCGGTGTGCGTATCTCCGAGGCGCTCGGTCTGCAATGGAAACACGTGAACTTGGACGCTGCCACCATTCGCATCGAACAGCGTGTGTGGCATCAGGAGATTGGACCACCGAAGACCGAAGCCAGCCGCCGCGTCGTTGGCCTGGGTGACCTCGCTGAGCGCCTCCGCAATGAAGCTAGCCGACGGGGCGCAAAGCCGGACGATTGGGTCTTCCCGCAGAAGCATGCCTCGGAGCGTCCTATGTGGGATTCAACGGTTCGCGAAGCGTTGCATGAGGCGGCCAGAGCAGAGGGTTGCGATTTCCGCGGGTTGGGTGCGCACACCTTTCGGCGCGCGAACATCACGTGGCGTCAGGAGGTCGGCGGTAGCGCGATCGAGGCTTCCAGGATCGCCGGCCACCAAAGTCTGGAAATGACGAGCCACTACACGTTCGTCGCCGCGGAACGCCAGAACGAATTAACGCGGCGCATCCAGCAAAAGCTGGCCGCCGCAGCCAAGAAGGCAGAGGACAAGGCGGCTGAGCCGCAATTGCCGCCGCCCAGCACGCCGCCCGTCGCTCCGCCAGCGCCCGAGGCGCCGCCGAGCCTGGCCGGAACTGAACCGCTGACGACGCGGATTCAGTAATCTGACGGCCAAGCTCTCGGCGACGAACCGGTTAAGCGGGGTGCGATTACTGCATGTTCACCGGAGCTGACCAACTCATGGTGCCGCTGGTGAACTGCCACACCATTGAGCCGGCGCTTCCGGTCGTTTTAATGCCCACCGAAACATGTCCATGTGCAGGGACCGTATTCGTGCCGAACCAGTTGGAAATCTGGCCCGAATAGTCCTGTCCGCCTATCGTCATTCCCGTCAGCGTCACGGCAGTTCCGCTTGTTTCGCTCACCGTCACGGTGTAATACCAAGCGCCGTCCGAAGCTCTGGACACTGGGTTAGGAGAGAAGTTGATATTCAGATTCCCGGCAGACGGCGTTCCACCGCCTCCACCAGCCACCGACAATGGCCATCCGTTCGAGAGCTGGCCAGACTGCTGGAGGTAGATCGTAAAACTACCAGCACCGAGGGTGAGCGGCACGTTTGCTAGGTCGCCCATGAACGTGATGACTCCCGAAGGTACAACGCAGCTCGTCATGGTTGGGCAGCCTGGGCCAGTCACCACGGCGTTCGCAACGGGCTGCAAGTTCAAGGCGTGAACCTGCGCAACGAATCGCTGGCCCGGAACCGGTGTGCTCAGAGGCGTGATTCCCAGGATCGTCGCCGCACCGCCCCCGCCGGAAGGTGGACCACCTCCGCCGGACGGTGGCGCGCCGAGATAGTTCTCCGGTGCCCTGGCCGTGATGAATTGGATCGGATCAATCCAACGATCTTCTGTTCCCAAGGGCCATTCGTAGCAATATGCCCGACCGTAGTGAGAGGCGGGGTAATCCGATGCATTGCTAGTCAATGGAATTCGAACACCAAAATGGACGTGCTCTTGCCCACCGTACGGGCCTACTGTGCCGATCTGCCTCCCGGCGTAGACCTTGTCGCCGACTTGCAGCCGGGACAGAATGTGCCCGTACACTGCTTCGAACCATAGCCCTTGGGAGGTCTGATGTTTGATCAACAGACCGATATTCGTCGTAATACCATCGCCGGCCTGTGTGCCGGACATGTCCCCATAAATCCAGCCGTGCACACTGCGCCAAACGACTTCGCCATCCGCAACTGCGTAGACAGGGTCGCCAAGGTTTGCCCAACTGTCCTTGCCCAGGTGAATCATCCCGGAAAAGTACTTGTTTTCGCTGCCACACCCAGAGTCTAGGTACCCGGCGTAGGTGCCCAGATTCGACGACCGCGGATAGAAGAAACCCGTCTGGGTCTGCTCTTGTGCCACCGCCGTGAATCGAAATCCGATCGTCACCAACATCACCCAACGGACCATACGCTTCATGATTGTTTCCCCCTTTCTTGCGCCTCGCTTCACTGCTGGGGAGTTCTTCCCCAAATGAACAGGCGCAGAACGAGAGAAAAGTTCCGGAAAAACGCAACGGATAGAGGCGGGGCTCGATCAGGCGAGCATCTTGTACAAGTGCTTCCGCGCCCGTTCCCACAACTCCGACGCTTCGTGCTTCGAGATGTCCAGGATACCGGCAGCTTCCTCGATAGAAAACCCCAAAAAGTGCCGAAGTTCGATGAACTCGACTTCCTGCGGTGCGCGCTCAGCCAGGACACCCAAGGCTTCATCGACAGCGAGGAGGTCCTCGGATGGCGGCACAACCCGTCCCGCCGTGCCCGCCTCTTCCAACGAAACTTTGTGACCGCCGCCACGTTTCTTTGCGGTATGCCGGCGGGCATGGTCCACGAGGATTCGCCGCATTTCGTTTGCCGCGATCTTCATGAAATGATTGCGATCTTTCGGCGTGGCAGCCTCGTTGCGCGTCAGTCGCAAAAAGACTTCGGAGATGAGGGCGGTGGTCTGCAAGGTATGACCGCGGCGCTCGCGACGCATGTAGGAGGATGCCAAGCGCCGCAGTTCGGGATACATCGTCTCGTACAGGTCGTTGCGCGCGTTTATATCGCCCGCACTGGCGAGACCAAGCAGCGTGGTCACGGATCTCTTCGTCTTGGCGGCCATCTGTTTGCGCCTATATCATTATTGTGTCAAGGATTTCTTGCTGCTATGGGCGAAGGTGAAGGAAGCGCGGCGGTTCCGTCTCGGTTCGAGAGGCAGCGGCTTTTGCTGACGCTCATGCTGGAGCCTGAGGGGGCGACGGCCCTCACCGAAATGCCGCCGGACCTGCGCGCGGAAATCGAAGCTGCTCTGGCGCAGCCGGTCCCGTCCGGCTTCCTGGAATCGCCGTTGTACGTGGCGGGTGCGGACGAATTCGACGCTGCTGAACTAGGAGTCTCTGAACCCGATCCCCAGGCTGAGCCGGATTGGTGGATAGGCAGGACGATTGACCACTACACCTTGGTGCGTTTGTTGCCCGCGGGCTCAGGGGGACAGGGATACGTCTTCGAAGCGACCGAAAGAAGCGCGGTCACTCGGCCTGTCGCCTTCAAGTTGCTGCGCCCAGAACTCCCGGAATCATTGCGGGAACGTTTCTTTCGCGAGGCCCAGGTCTTGGCCGGCCTCAACAGCCCCAACATCGTGCCGCTCCTGGGGGCGGGGACATATGAATCCTACAGCAAGAAACTGTACCCCTACTTAGTGATGCCGCTCCTGGACGGGGAATGGATCACCCTGTACTGCAGCCACCGCGGGCTTGATATCAAAGAACGTCTCCACCTATTTCGGCATGTCTGCGCCGGCGTGGCGGACGCCCACGACAACCTAGTCCTTCATCGGGATCTGAAGCCCAGCAATATTCTCGTGACTGAGAATGGTGATGTCCGAATTCTGGACTTCGGCATCGCGGAGGAGATTGCAGAAGGTATCGAGCCCGACGGTGGTCGGGGTCCGCGGGCGCTCACCTTGGCGTATGCGAGCCCGGAACAGCTGGCCGGCAAGCACCTTGATGTGAAGAGCGATGTTTATTCGCTCGGACTAGTTCTGTACGAGATGTTGACCGACACGCCGGCTCATTCCGCAACCGACGTCGAAGTGAACATGCTTCATGAGCGCACCGGAACGCCGCCGCAACCTAGTGAGTGTGCAGGCGCGCTGGATCAATCGATCCGGAAGAAGCTACGTGGCGATCTTGACGCGATCGTTATGAAATGCCTTTCGACCACCCCGGAGGGCAGATATGCAAGTGTGCGGGAGTTGGACCGTGACATTGAGCGCGTACTGCTCAGCCGTCCGGTCCAGGCGCGAAGAAACACGGTTGTCTACCGAACCGGGAAATGGATCGCACGAAACCGTTGGCCCGCGATCGGCGCAACGGCTGCGCTGATATTGCTGCTCGTCAGCTACGGTCGGGAGATCGCGGCACGCCACTTGGCGGAGGCGCGGCTGGATGCGGTCCGTGCAATGGCGACGCGCCTGTTACGTATGCAGGACGTGATCGACCATGAATCGACGCTCGGCGCGAAGAAGCAGGCCGTCGAGGAGGCACTGGGTGCGTTACAGCAATTGCGCACGACGGTCTCGGGTAACCCGGCCCTGCTGAGCGACCTCGCGGAAGCCTACGAACGTCTCGGCGATATACAGGGTCGTAAAGGTCATGCCAGTCTCGGCGATTCCTCGGGGGCATTGACCTCGTACCGAACTTGCAGCGCGCTGCTTAGGCAGTCGGGCTCATCGGCCCCGTTACGCCGGATCGCGAGCTGCCTAATGAAATCTGCGGATATCGTCGAAGATGTCGAAGGTCAGGAAGCGGCCCTGCAAATCTATACCGACGCGCTCGAGGTCGACCGCCAACTTCTGCATCGAACTCCAGGAGACCGCGTTCTCCAGTCGAACGTCGCGACTGACCTTCAGCGGATCGGTAACGTATATCTCACCAAGCACGACTTCGCGAAGGCGCGCGCATATTACACGGAGTCGACAGCGGCATTCGAGACTCTCGCCGCGGGGCCCGGCGCCGGTGTACTGGAGAGAAGCAATCTCGGTTCGGCGTATACCAAGCTTGGCGAGTTGGCACGCGCTCGTGGAGATGCTGGAGAGGCGCTTAGCTGGTTCAGAAGAGCCCTTGCCCTGGACGAAGCGAGGGCCCGCGAACAGGACGACAACGAAGAGGCCAATCGCAATCTCTCGGCAACTGCGAACTCAATCAGCAAGGCGCTGACCGAGTTGGGTCGTATTCCAGAGGCACTGCGGTACGCTGAGCAGTCGCTCGCGATGGATGAGAAGACGGCCAAGAGGGAGTCGCTCGATTTGCTCGCACAGCGGGATCTCAGCGCCAGCCTGAACGATGTGGCCGCCTTGGATCGCCTTGCGGGCAAACTCGATTCATCCGAGCGCCGGCTGCGCCGCTCCGTCCGGATCTGCACGGAGCTGCTGCACCGAAACCCCCAGTCGAAGGACATAATCCTCGACTACGCGGCAGCGCAGCATCAGCTTGCTGAGACACTAACCGATCTGAACATCTATCCGGAGGCCCGCGTCGCCGTGGTGGCCGCGCAAGAACAGCTAGAAAGATTAAGGCAGCGCGACCCTAAGGACTTCGACGCCGTCAGCCAAATGCGCATCAACCGTTTTCAGGCGGGGCGGGTTGAGGAGATGGCGGGGAACCTCAATGGCGCGGCTGCCTTGTATCAGGAGGCCTATGGCTTGAGGCCGCAGGGCGAAGAAGCGTCAACGGCGGCTCCGAGCCTTTCATTCGAGGACGCAGAAATCCACCTGCGGTGGGCCGCTTGTCTCCGTCATGCTGCAGTCAACACGGCACGCGACATGCTCTCCCTCGCCCTGCCGGAGTTCGCTGGGCTGGTTAAAGCCGGTTCGTCGTTGCCGGATTTGCCGCTGCTTTCAGGAGAAGCACTAGCGCTTGGGGCCGAGTTGCGCGCGACGCCCCCGGTGAACGACAACGACCTGATGAAAGCGGCGGAAGCACTCGACAGCGTCTTGACGCAAACGCCCCGACGCGTGACAGCTCTTCGTGTCGCCATGATGGTGCGGGTGAAGTTGGCGCAGCGGTTTCAGTTAGGCGGAAATGCACCTGCGGCCCGGGCAGAACTCGTGCGTGCCCGTGAACTATTCGCTCGGATTCGTCAGGCGGGACTATTGTCGCGCTCCGATGCAGCCCGCAATGACGAGATCACAGCACTGATGTCCAATGCGATACGTTGATCGGCGGTCGATTAGCTCTTGTGGCCCTTTCCCCACGATGCTTAGCCACTGGGCACAGGTGGAGTCGATTCACGGACGAGATGTCGGTATCGAGACTTGAAGTGACGATCCTGCATGTATAGCGAAAACTCTTGTCTTCGTCTCCTGTTTCACGAAACGGAGAGAACTTCATACTGGCGGAAACGACCGCGCGCGTGCGCGATGCATGTGGCGTTCCGTGGGCGCAAAACTGGGTCCGGCGTGGGTCGAAACGCCGAAAGATCCACCAACTGGGACCAAACTGGGACCAAATCACAACGCCATAAGTCTTTTGTTTTCAGTGAGCCATGCTCGTAAGCGATTGATCTGTCCGCCATGGCATGGAAGAGGTCGTGAGTTCGAATCTCACCAGGTCCACCAACCTTTGGCCGTACAACTCTACCCCAGCCCCGCCGCCCGGATCGCCGCTCCCGCACCCCGCAGATTCGCCAGCTTCATCTCGGAGTACTTGCGCGAGAGCAGCACGCCGTCGGCCCCGGCGCGGAGCGCGGCCGCAACGGCATCGCGCGTTCCTTCCGGCGTGGATTTGGCATTGGCCGCATTGGTGGGAATATCGATATCGATGCCGGGCCACAGCAGCGTCTTCGTGCCGTCGAGCGCCTGCCTGGCGCGGCTCGCTTCTCGGTACACGTAATCGGCGGAGAATCCGGTCTTGGGAATCTCCGAGATGCCCTTCTCGCGTCCATAGTTCAGGACGCTGTAATGAAATTGGAGGAGTTCTTCGGCGGGCAC